>CAKZKV010000164.1 GCA_937124505.1 uncultured Alphaproteobacteria bacterium | reverse complement strand
GCGGCTCTTTGAGCTGAAAACCTGTAATGATGGTGTAGGTTGAAGGATCGTTGGTCTTTAGGACAGAAATATTCTGCTGGAGACGTTCCTTGTGATAGGTTTTTTTTGCCGCTCCAGAAATTTCAAGCGGAATGGTAAAGGTATCCTTGGCCAGGATGTCCTGATCCGCATTGAGAACAGCGATGAAGTAGGGGATTTCTATTGTTTTGTTTTCCACACTTTCAGCAGAGTCTCCGCCAGCATTGGCCGTAAAGTCGATATCCAGACTGACGGTCACGATATCCGCGTTCTCATTCATACGGCATGCACCAGAGATGTTTTCGATGGCTGCGCTGGTCAGACCACTGTTTTGGGCCTGTTCTGCTGCGCCGGGGATGTCGTAATAATTATCCAGTTCTTCTGATACAACAAAAGACGGGCAGGGCGCATCTTTGGGGGAAGAGGAAAACAGGTTACGGGCGCTGGCAAAGCTGTCGGAAAAACCGGATTTGACGCTGTCCATTGTTTGACAGGCTGTGACAAGACAAACCATACAGCCAAGAAGTAAAATCTTTTTCATTTTTTAAATCTCATTCAGTTTATGGGATCAATGCACCATAACGGAAAAATGAAAAAATGCAATATTTAGAAAGATGAAGGTTTTTCCGATCTTCCAATTTTAGTTTCAGTCTATATAAAGAAAGAATGCCGGGTTCTGAAAAGCTTCATATTTTACTCGCAGCGCCGCGTGGATTTTGCGCAGGCGTGGATCGTGCCATCCAGATTGTTGAGAAGGCCTTGGAAAAATATGGTGCGCCGGTTTATGTGCGTCATGAAATTGTCCACAATAAATATGTTGTGGATAACCTGCGGGCCAAGGGCGCGGTGTTTGTAGAAGAACTGGATGAGATTGAAAATGACGGCCAGCCGGTTATTTTCTCCGCGCATGGTGTTCCTAAAAGTGTGCCGGAAAATGCGCAAAAGCGGGAGATGTTTTATATTGACGCCACATGCCCGCTGGTGAGCAAGGTTCATAAAGAAGCAGAGCGTCATTACAGGGAAGGCAAGCAGATCATCCTGATCGGTCATGCCGGACACCCGGAGGTGATCGGCACGATGGGGCAATTACCCGCCGGGGCAGTGCTTTTGATTGAAACGCAGGACGATATCGGGCGCCTGAGCGTTAAAGACCCGGATAATCTGGCGTACTGCACCCAGACAACCTTGTCCGTGGATGATACGGCGGAGATTGTGCAGGCTCTGAAAGAGGCATATCCGTCCATTGCCGGGCCGGGCCGTGAGGATATCTGCTATGCGACGACAAACCGTCAGGCGGCGGTCAAGCATATAGCTGCACGTTGTGATGTTGTGTTCGTCATTGGCGCACCAAATTCATCCAATTCCAACCGCTTGGTGGAGGTGGCGTTGTCCTATGGAGCAAAACAATCATTCCTGATTCAAAACAGGAATGACCTGAAAGCTTTTGATTTGTCACAAGTTGGAACTGTTGGCATTACGGCTGGCGCGTCCGCACCAGAGGAACTTGTTCTCTCCGTCATAAAGTATCTTGAGGAAAATTATGATGTAACGGTTGAAGAAGTCGTCAATGTCAAAGAAAATGTCATGTTTAATATTCCACACATTCTCCGTGAGGCTGAAACAAAAAGAGTAAGCTTATGATGTTATCAAAAGAAGAATTTTTAAACGGGAAGAAGTCTGTCACCCTGATTGGGATGTCGGGGGTTGGCAAAACCTATCTTTCACAGGCTCTTGCGAAAAAAGGATGGGAATGCTTCTCCTGCGATTATGAGATCGGTGTCACCTACCTGAAAGAGGAAATTCAACAGACTTTGGGGATTGAGGGGCAGGTTACGGTTGAAAACCTCTCCTACCTCTCGCAATTTGTGGGGCAGTTGGGGAATCCTGAACTTGGTGGCCTGCCAATGGATGAGTTTTTGCGGCGGCAAAAAATATATTATGAAGCAGAGTGTGCATCAATTTTAGATGCCTGTAAGACAGTCCAGAATACGGAAGAGGATATTCTGATCGATTCAACCGGAAGCTTGTGTGAAATCGAAAAACCGGGCGTGGTGGAGGCTTTGGGAAAATCCAGCCTGTTTGTCTATCTGAAAGCCAGCCCGGAGGAAGAATTGACGGTTATCCAAAGGGCGCAGGATGATCCGAAACCGCTCTTCTTTCCGCCTGCCTTACTACCGCAATGGATTGAGTTGTACATGCAATCCAACCGGCATCGAATGCCGGAAGATATTGTTCCAAACGATTTCTCTCGCTGGGTTTTCCCCAGGCTTCTTACTTCCCGTCTTCCTAAATATCAATTCCTGGCCGATCAATACGGGATCACCATTCCAACCAGCAAACTGCAAAACCTGAGTCATCCTGATGAGTTTACAGAAGCTGTTGCGGCGTATTTATCATGAACAAGAGAGTCGAAATATATACCGATGGTGCCTGTAGTGGGAATCCCGGCCCGGGCGGATGGGGCGCCGTGCTTCGCTATGGTGAACATGAAAAGGAGCTTTCCGGTGGAGACGCGGAGACAACGAATAACCGCATGGAATTGACGGCGGCTATTGAGGCGCTAAAAGCGCTCAAAAAAAGAAGTGTGGTTGATCTCTATACGGATAGTAAGTACGTGCAGCAGGGGGTGAAGGAATGGCTGGCGGGCTGGAAGGCAAAAGGCTGGAAGACCGCCTCTAAAAAACCTGTTAAAAACAAGGAATTATGGCAGGAACTTGATAAAATGATGCAAGAACACAACGTAACCTTCCACTGGGTCAAAGGTCACGCAGGTCATCCGGAAAATGAACGGGCAGACAGGCTGGCCGTTGCTGCGATTCCAAAGTGATTATTTTTCGTCGTCTTTTTGAAACGGCGGAACGAAGCTCTTCATGGCAGACTGGAAAATTTCCATGTTGCGGCGGCTTATTTCCTCAAAAGAAGAAGTGCCGGGGAACATATGTTCCATTTGTTTCATACGCTCTTGCTGCGCTTGCAGTTGTTCATCCACGCGATCCAGCATTTGTTTCTGATTATCAATCAGGAACTGCATGGAATGTTCCAGATAGCTGGGAACAACAGCATGCATGTTTTCGCCGTACAGGCTGATAAGTTTACGCAGGAACGTGGTCGGCAAAAGGTTTTCTCCCTTCGTTTCCTGTTCCGCAACAATCTGGGTCAGGACGGAACGGGTCAGGTCTTCGCCTGATTTGGCATCCACAACGATAAAATCAATATCGTCCTTAACCATCTCATTCAAATCTTCCAGTGTAACATATGCGCTACGGCCTGTGTCATACAAACGGCGGTTGGCGTATTTTTTAACGACAATTGGTTCGCCCGGTTGTGGTCTGGTTCTGCCCATTTAAATCTCCTATGTTGCTGCGCAGTATAATTGCACAAAACGTGCCAAAAGGAAAGATTATTGTTGAGATTTGCCACTAAAAAATTCTATAAAAAGGGATGCAAAGTTTGCCAATGCACGTCTATAGCGCCTTTCAAAGCGTTAAAAACCCTGAGCTTTTGTTGCGTGGGGTGCAAAAATTCCTGAATGCGACATATCAGCCGCAATTTGCATCATATGAAGAATTTCAATCAACAGGAAACAGCCGTCTTTTATACTATAAAGCACAAAGCCGGAGGAAATCTTGCCTGTTTCTGGTGCCGTCCCTGATTAACGGGGCGGAAATTTTTGACCTGACACAAACCCAGTCTTTTATTCGGTTTTTGTTAGAGCGGGGCGTCGATGTGTATCTGGTCAACTGGGGGGATTTATCCGCGGAATTTGAGGGGGGATTGACAGAACTCCTCCAGCGAAGGCTCTCTCTCTTTTGGCAAGAAGCAAATAATCATGCAGAGCGTCCCGTTCATGTTCTGGGCTATTGCCTGGGCGGAACGCTGTGCGCGTCCCTTTTTTCGGAGATAACGACGCACAAGCCTGCATCTCTCACCTTTCTGGCAACTCCGTTTGATTTTGATATTGCAGAAGCGCCCTGGCAATATGTTCTGTCAAATGATAATCAGGTGAAGACGCAAATCCGCCTTCAGGACGCACTGACACAACGAATGCTTCATGCGCATTTTGCACAGTTACAGCCGGAATATACGGTGCAGAAGTTTCAGCGGTTTCTGGAGATGCAGGAAGACAGTGACGCGGAAAAATGTTTTATCGCTGTGGAGCGTTGGTTAAATGGCGGGACGGACATTCCGTACAGATTATCCATGGATCTGATAGATACATATTTTCTGAAAAACAACGCTCTGAAAGCTTTGCAAAAACTGCCGGATATTCCTGTTGCCTTTATTTCTTCAAAAAACGACCAGATCGTCCCGGAAAAAAGTGCCGCCGCGATTACCAGAGTATGCCGCCGAGTTCGTCATATCCAGACGGATTGCGGGCATGTCGGTATGATGGCCGGACGCAAGGCAAAAGACACCGTCTGGCTGCCGTTTATGGAGTTTATTGGGGTTTCCGCGATGCAGCAAATATAAACTCTTGTAAAGTTCCGGCCACTGGATATTCTGTCTGTGCAAATTTTTTTGGAGAATCTCTATGTCCGATCAGGATCCTATCGTCATTGTTGCAGCAAAGCGCACCGCTATTGGTAATTTTAGTGGTGGGTTGGCCTCTGTTCCCGCACATGTGCTGGGCTCTCACGTTATTAAAAATGTACTGGTGGAAACCGGCATTGCGGCAGAGGACGTGGATGAAGTGATCCTGGGGCAGGTCTTAACGGCTGCGCAGGGGCAAAATCCGGCACGGCAAACCTTGATTGAGTCTGGCATTCCAAAGGAAAAAACCGCGATGACGATTAATCAGGTCTGTGGGTCTGGTTTGAGGTCTATTGCGCTGGGCATGCAATCTATTCTCTGTGGTGACAGCAAGATTGTCATTGCGGGTGGACAAGAAAATATGAGCATGAGTCCGCATGCCATTCATATGCGCAATGGCGTGAAATTCGGCGATGCAAAAATGGTAGATACCATGATTGTCGATGGTCTTTGGGACAGCTTCAACGATATTCATATGGGGATCACGGCGGAAAACATTGCTGACAAATGGAACATCAGCCGGGAGGAGCAAGACGCTTTTGCAGCCGCGTCCCAAAACAAAACCGAAGCGGCGATGACGGCTGGAACCTTTAAAGATGAAATTGTTCCGGTTGTTGTGCCGAACCGTAAGGGGGACATCACGATTGATACGGATGAATTCCCCCGTGCCGGTGTGACGGCAGAGAGTTTGGCAAAGCTGCGGCCTGCCTTTAAGAAAGACGGGACTGTGACGGCGGGGAATGCCTCCGGCCTTAATGATGGGGCTGCCGTGGTCATTTTGATGAAGCAAAGTGAAGCTGAAAAGCGAGGTCTGACACCGCTTGCGACGATCAAATCATGGGCAACCGCCGGAGTGGCGCCGGAAATTATGGGCTCCGGCCCGGTTCCGGCCAGTCAAAAAGCCCTGGAAAAGTCTGGGTGGGCCGTCGATGATCTTGAACTGATTGAATCAAACGAGGCTTTTGCCGCGCAATCTTTGTGCGTATTGAAGGAACTGGAATTTAATCCGGAGATTGTCAATGTAAACGGCGGTGCGATTGCGCTGGGGCATCCGATTGGTGCGTCCGGTTGCCGTATTCTTGTGACTCTGTTGCATGAAATGAAACGCCGTAATGTCAAAAAAGGTCTGGCGACGCTCTGCATCGGTGGTGGTATGGGAATAGCCATGTGCGTGGAGAGAAGTTAGAAATTAGAAGTTAGGGGAAAAAATGACGAATCAAAAAGTAGCCATTGTAACTGGCGGGACACGAGGAATAGGGCTGGCGATTGCCCGTCAGTTGAAGGCAGATGGCTTCAGGGTGGCTGCTGTTTATGGCCATGATAAAAATGCGGCGAAGGCATTTGAAACAGAGACGGGGGAAAAGGCCTTTCAGGCGGATGTCTCTGATTATGATGCCTGTCAAAAGGTTGTGCAGAAAATTGAAAAAGAACTCGGAGAAATTCATACATTGGTTAATAATGCGGGGATTACCCGTGACTCCTCATTTCATAAGATGCAGCCACAAGCCTGGCATGAGGTGATCCATACCAATCTGAATTCCTGTTTTAACATGTCCCATGCGGTGATTCCGGGGATGCGTGAGCGTAAGGCCGGGCGCATCATTAACATCTCTTCGATTAACGGCCAGAAAGGACAGTTTGGCCAGACCAACTACGCCGCCGCCAAGGCGGGGATGATCGGGTTTACCAAATCTCTGGCACTTGAAAGCGCCAGCCGTAAAATTACGGTCAATGCCATTTGTCCGGGGTATATTGAAACGGACATGACCTCGAAAATTTCGGCTGATATTCTCACGGCCATTATCGGACATATTCCTGTCGGGCGTATGGGGAGACCGGAGGAAATCGCTTACATGACTTCTTTTCTTGCCAGTGACAAGGCAGCGTTTGTAACGGGTGCAACTCTGTCTGTTAATGGTGGTCAATACATGGCATAATTCTTATATGATTACCAAGCGCGATCCGATTGTTCTTGAACGGCGTTTTATTTCGAAAGGTGCCCTCATCATTAAACAGGGTGAAGAAGGGAACTGTGCGTTTCTCATCCAGTCCGGAAAAGTTTCCATTTATACCCAGAAAGAAAATGATGATCGCAAAATTATTCTGGCCGAGATTGGTACAGGTAGCATTTTTGGTGAAATGGCCTTGTTATTTGATGGGCCAAGAACCGCCAGTGCCAAGGCGCTGGAAGATTGTAACCTGATTATTCTGACACGGCAGGTTTTTAACAATAAAATGGAAAAGAGCGATCCGACCGTTCGCGCCCTTTTAAAAATGCTGACCGAGCGGATTATCAATGCCAATAATACGGTCATTAACAAGAAAAGTGACATTAACGACCTGACAGACACCACGCGCATTATCTATGATAATATTTTGCAAGGCTTGCCGCGTGCGCAGCAGCGGACATTTGACAATGCCGTTTTGCCAAAACTGGACGCCTTTTTGAACGCGATTCAGGATTTCAAAGAGCGTTTTGAGAAATAAGGCAATTCTTCTTGAGGTCAGTGCTTAAAGTGACGCATGCCGGTAAAGGCCATGGCGATGCCGCGCTCATTGGCGGCGGCGATCACCTCTTCATCCCGCTTTGAGCCGCCGGGCTGAATAATTGCTGTTGCCCCGGCTTCGGCAATGGTAATCAGCCCATCTGCAAACGGGAAAAAAGCATCAGATGCAGCAACGGAACCTTTTGTCAGAGGATCAATGAAGCCTTGTGCCTTGGCGGCGTCCAGAGATTTTTTGACGGCGATGGTGGCTGAATCGACACGGCTCATTTGCCCGGCGCCGATTCCAACGGTTGCCTGATGCTTTGCATAGACGATGGCATTGGATTTAACATGCTTGCAGACCTTGAAGGCAAACAGCATATCCTGCACTTCTTCATCCGTCGGCTCCCTGTCCGTAACAATTTGCAGATCGTCTTCCGTAATCACGCCGTTATCTGCACTTTGTACGAGCAATCCTCCGGCAATGGATTTCACCAGATCTCTGGCCTGACCAGGTTTTGGAAGGGATCCTGTTGTCAGGACACGCAGATTCTTTTTCTGTTTTAGCACTTCAAGAGCATTCGCAGAGACGGAGGGCGCAATAATGACTTCACTGAAAACCTTGATGATTTCTTCGGCTGTTTCGGCATCCAGCGTTTTGTTCAGGGCAATAATGCCGCCAAAGGCACTGACCGGATCGCAGGCCAGAGCTCGCTTATATGCGTCTAGTGGTTTTTTGCCAACAGCCACGCCGCAAGGATTGGCATGTTTGATAATGGCAACAGCCGGGTCTTCAAATTCGGCAATGAGTTCAAATGCGGCGTCCGTATCATTCAGGTTATTATAAGAAAGTTCCTTTCCCTGAATTTGGGAGGCAGTTGCAACACCGGGGCGTTTTGTTGTGTCAAGGTACAGCGCGGCTTTCTGGTGCGGGTTTTCGCCGTAACGTAGTTGTTGCTGGAGCGTTCCTGAAAAACTGATGCGTCGGGGGTATGTTTCCCGTTTAATCTGATGGGCAAACCATCCGGCGATGTTGGAGTCATACGTTGCCGTCAGGGAGTATGCATTCGCAGCCAGACGACGACGGGTTTCATAAGTGACGCTCCCGTCATGCTCTTTTATTTCTTCCAGAATAGGCTTGTAATCTTGCGGGTCTGTGATCACGGTGACAAATTCATGATTTTTCGAGGCCGCACGGATCATGGCAGGCCCCCCAATATCAATGTTTTCAATGCACGTTTTAAAATCCGCATGGTTTTCGACTGTTTCGCTAAACGGGTACAGATTGACAACCAGTAGCTCAATCCCCTGAATGCCGTTATTATCCATGGCTTTGACATGTTCGTCGTTATTACGAACTGCCAATAGTCCGCCGTGGATTTTAGGATGGAGGGTTTTAACGCGTCCTTCCATAATTTCCGGGAAGCCGGTTTCTTCGGAGACATCCTTAACCGGGATGTCGTGTTCTCTGAGCAGTTTTGACGTCCCTCCGGTCGAGAGAATTTCAACGCCAAAGTTATGTAGTTCTTTTGCAAAGTCTATGACGCCGTCCTTGTTGGAAACGGAGATCAGGGCGCGCTTGATTTTGATGGCTTTGGGATCAGAGATGCGGTTTGAAGACATGATGTATTTTTCTTCTTGTTCTTGTGTAAAAGGAAGTTTTAGGAGGAAACGGCTGCGGCTGCAAGTTTATTTGCGTATTAATTTTTGCTGCTGCTGGGCAATACCCTAATCTTTTTTCAAAATATAGATGCCTGCGGCTTCGTCCCATGGCTCAAAATATGTATTGATTTCCGGAATATCTTCACCAATGCCAAAAAGAATATATCCATGTGGCTGCAGTTGGCCTGCCAGATAAGATAGTATGTCTTCCTGAACATCGTATGCCATAGCACCAATTAAGTTTCGGCATAAAATAATATCGCTCTTGTATTTGAGAGGCTGTTTTTCAATCAGGTTTGAATGAGTGAAATTTATAAACCGTTTCATTTGCGGATGAATGGTCCATGTCTTCTCATTTTGCTCAAAATGTTTCGTGAGAAGTTGTACCGGGAGGCCATCTTGCACTTCATGTTGAGAGTAGCTTCCTGCTTCTGCTTTTCTGATAGCTTCTCTGGAAATATCTGTTGCATAGATATTCCGGGTCAGGCCTCTAAGTGTGTCATACAGAGGCGATTCTTGCATCATGATTTTAAGAGAATATGTTTCCTGTCCAGTTGAACAGCCACAAGACCAGATGTTTAAAAGGCGATCATCTTTGCGTTTTATTTTTGCAAGTTCGGGGATGATTTTGTCACAGAGTTGGTCAAATGCTTCGCTATCCCGAAAAAAAGAAGTTTGCAGATCCATCATCTCTTCTACGACATCATCGACCAAAGACTCTTCAGGCAGACTGCGGAGTGCAACTGTCAGCATGTTTATATTGCTGTATCCCCATTTTTTGGCAATCGGGGTCAAGCGGGATGAAAGAAGCGACGATTTTGCCGGGCCAATATACAAGCCTGTTTTTTTGCGCAGGAGAGATTTATAGAAATCAAAATCTTTAATATCCATGGTCAGATCACATCAAAGCCGGTTTTGAGATTTGCAGGGATAATGCCTGTCTGGATAAGTTTGGTTCTGATAATCCTGCTGTCAAACGGTTTCATAATATATTCATTTGCTCCTGCCTGGACACCCCGTCCAATCAGACCCATGTCATTTTCAGTTGTACAAAAGATTACGACAGGCCCCGTTCCCCCTTCCATAGAGCGGATTTTTTCAATAAATTCCAGGCCGTTCATAACCGGCATATTCCAATCAAGAAAAATAACATCAGGCATGGCATTTTTCTCGCAATATTCATAAGCAATCAGGCCATTTTCTGCCTCGTCACATTCAAGTTGAAACTCAGCAAGAATCCTGCACAGGACTTTACGGACTACATGGCTATCATCAACAACAAGGCAACGTTTCATGAGGTGTCTTACTATAAGTTATCTTCGGCAAGCGGAGGCATTTCCAGAGAAATTGACGCCTCCTGATTTTCAACATCGGACATCTCTACTACATATCCATATTCGCGACAAAATAATCCTGTAACATAGGGGTGTATGCTTCTGGGGTCCAGTTCCCCTTCCATTTGCGAGAGTGTTTTGCTGAACACTTTGGATTTGGCCTTTTGCCAAAGGTTTTCATCTACCCCTTTCAGATCCATACTGATCTTTTCTTCATCACAACTTAAAGTAATTTTTCCGCCGCGTGGCAGCGTTTCATGTGCGAGGAGTAAAATACATGCCAGAATGCGGTTGATTGCATTACGGCCCATTAACGGCATTTGCTGATCAGGGGAGGGCGTTTCCAACACGACCTTATGATCGCTTTCAATAAATCCGTTAAAGGCGTCAAAAACCTGAGCGGGTCTGATAGAGGGATCATTGCCGCCCGCTCCGTAGGCAAAACGCATCAGTTGCAATTTGCGGGATGTCTGCTTCGCCGAATGGGCGATGAGTTCGGTCACTTCATCGCCGGGGGCGGCGCCCAGCTCCTCAAACAGTTCTATCCCGTTATTAATGGCACTGACCGGAGAAATCAGATCGTGGCAAATACGGGAGGCGAGAAGTTCAAGAACCTGAACATTTATAGACTCACTATCATTCATATTTATAAACCTAGAATGTTTTGGACAGGAAGAAAAGAGAGTTGAATAATTATTCGTAGTTATCTAAACCATCTTATAGATAAAAAAGTATTTATTGTAGCCAAGGAGCACAAGGATTGCATCCTGCGCCTGATCGGGATGCAATGCTCTTTATTTTTATAAACAGCGGAACGCTAATTATCTCTATAAATCAATCTCAAACCCGCAGGCGGACAGCGTGTTTTTCAGGTTGATTTTGACGGCTTCCAGCTCTTTTGTGCTGTTGGCTTCGGCTCTGGCCACAATACAGGGTTGGGTGTTTGAGGCGCGCAGCAGCCACCAGCCCTGTTCCAGAGTGACACGCGCACCGTCAGTCTCATCCAGCATGCTCACATCCGGAAGGCTTTCTTTCAGGTGGTTTTGCACTTTCGTCACCAGTTGAAATTTTTCAGCTTCGGTAACGTCCAGACGGATTTCCGGCGTGTTGATCGGGCGCGGCATGTTTTCCATCAAGGCGGAGAGCTTGATCGCGTCTTCGCCTTCTGTGTCGCATAGTTGATGGAGCAGGCGGACAGAACAATAAAACGCATCATCAAAACCGTAATACTTATCAGCAAAGAAAATATGTCCGCTAAGTTCGCCAGCCAGTGGCGCATTGGTTTCTGCCATCTTTGATTTAATCAGGGAATGGCCTGTTTTCCACATGATCGGCTTGCCGCCCATGTCCTTGATCGCGCCGAAGAGGGCGTTGCTGCATTTCACATCAGCAATGATCGGAGAGCTGGGCATATGCTTCAGGACGTCCTGCGCATAAACAGCCAGCAACATGTCACAACGGATAATGTTTCCCTTATCGTCAATCACGCCGATCCGGTCGGCATCTCCGTCAAAAGCAATCCCCAGATCGCATTTCTGTTCCAGAACAACACGTTTCAGGTCCTGAACATTTTTATCAACAGTCGGATCAGGATGATGATTCGGAAAATCACCGTCAACATCTGCATAAAGCAAAACGTGTTCGCCCGGCAGTTTGGAAATGAAATTATGCAGAATTGCTGCACCGGCACCATTTCCGGCGTCCCATGCCACTTTCAAAGGTTTGTCGATTTGAACATCGCGCAAGAGGCGTTCGATGTACGTATCAACCATATCAACTTCGCGAACGCTGCCGTTGCCTTGCTCAAAGTCACCTCTTGCAGCAATGTCTGCCAGTTCTTTAATAGCTGCCCCATAAACCGGGCTGCTGAGCAGGGTCATTTTGAAGCCGTTCATATCAGACGGATTGTGCGACCCTGTAATCATGATGCCACCATCTGCCATATGGTCCTTGACGGCAAAATAGAGGAGGGGGGTCGGGCCAAGGCCAACACGTTCAACATTCACGCCTGTTTCGCAAAGGCCTTTTATCAGCTCCTTTTCAAAGGCGGGGGAGCTGTGCCGACCGTCATAGCCGACGCAGACAGTTCTGCCGCCATTTCGAATGATTTTCGTGCCAAATGCTTTTCCGATATAATAAGCATCTGTCTCTGTCAGGTTTTTACCGACAGTTCCGCGAATATCATACTCACGGATAATTTCCGGCTGGAATGTATAACCTGTCATTTCAGGCTGCTCCTTTAAGTTGCTCTTCATTACGTAACTCTTCTGCTAGTTTCAGGATTTCTTTACGGAGTGTGCCGCCAATTTTTGGATCTTGCAAGCCATACATGACATTGGCCTTGATAAAGCCCCCACGGCGTCCGGCATCGTGGCGCAGGCCTTTGAATGTGGTCGCATGGAAGGGCTGTCTGTCAATCAGCTTGGCCATGTTGTCAGTCAACTGGATTTCTCCGCCTGCTCCTGTTTCAAAAGAGGCCAGTTCGTCAAAGACTTCCGGTTGCAGGATATAACGACCAATAATGGAAAAATTGGACGGGGCGTTTTCTGGCTTTGGTTTTTCAACCATGCCATTGACCTTCATGACGCCGCCATTATCAGGCGTATCAATAATCCCATAGTTCTGCGTTTCTTCTTTTTCAACTTCTTCAACGGCGACAATGTTTCCGCCAGTTTTGTTATAAACCTCAATCATTTGAGCTAGGCAGCCAACATCGTTTTGAATAAGTTCATCCGGCAGCAATACAGCAAACGGCTCGTTACCTACCAGACGTCTGGCGCACCAGACAGCGTGTCCCAGACCAAGAGGCTTGGCCTGCCTTGTCAGGAAAAATCGCCCTTCGGGCATATTGGTCTCACGGACTTTTTCCAGTTCTTCCTGCTTGTTTCTGTCTTTCAGAGTTTGCATCAGTTCCGGCTGGTAATCAAAATGCTCTTCCAACATTTCCTTATTGCGGCCTGTTACAAAAATAAATTCTTCGATTCCGGCTTGCTTGGCTTCGTCAATCACGTGCTGAATCAGCGGACGGTCGTTGATCGGCAGCATTTCTTTTGGCAGGACTTTTGTAACGGGCAAAAAGCGTGTTCCCAATCCGGCAACTGGAAAAACTGCTTTCCGAACTGGTTTAAATTCTTGTGTATTTGACATGGTAATAATAACCTCCTTTATAACATCATGTTTAACTTGGTGTTGCATTGCCATAGATATAACCTTAATGCAAGCGCTTTCTGTACTATTATGACTATTAAAAAATTGCAGACTTTACGTTCTACGCTCCTTCAAAAACAACTGGACGGCTTTTTAGTTCCACGCGCAGATGCTTGGCCAGGTGAATTTGTCTCAAATCATGCGGAGCGGCTTAAGTGGTTGTCGGGCTTCACCGGCTCGGCTGGCATGGGGATTGTTTTGGAAAATAAGGCTGTTGTCCTGACGGATGGCAGATACACGCTTCAGGTCGCGGTACAGATTAATTCCGAAATCTGGGAGAGCGGGGATATAACAAAAGTTTCTCCTGATGAATGGCTGCTGGAACATGCGGCAGAGGAAAGCAGGATTGGGTTTGATGCAAGACTGCACAGCCCTTCTGACATCAAAAAGTGGGAAGAAAACCTGGATAAGAAAGAGATTGAGCTTGTCCCCCTTTTCGAGAATCCTTTGGATGATTTGTGGGAGGATCAGCCGGATTTACCAAAAGACCCGGTGTTTTTATTTCCTGAAAAGTTTGCCGGGGCAGGTGTCGTGGAAAAAATAGATCGGGTTCTTGAGGTTTTGCAGGAAAAAGAGCTATCTCAATATTTTTTCACCATGCCGGATTCGATTGCATGGCTTCTGAATGTGCGCGGCAATGATGTGCGGCATACGCCGGTGCCGCTTTCTTATGGATTGTTAGAACAGGACGGCACGTTTGACTGGTTTATCGACCCGGAGAAAGTACCGGAAGCAGTTCGGAAAGAATTGGGGGCGGCCATCAGCATTCATCCACTTGCAAAGATGGACGATGTTTTGAAAGACTTAAAAGGGACAACAGGGCTTGATCCAAAGCGCAGTTCTTATTATTTCTCACAAATTTTGCCGGACATTGTGGAGGTTGAAGATCCTTGTATTCTGTTAAAAGCCTGTAAGAATGAGGCAGAGCAAAAAGCCATTCGGCAGACGCATGTGCATGACGGGCAAGCCTTGATAGAGTTTCATAGATGGCTCAAGGACAATCAGGACAAGAATCTGGATGAACTAAACGTCGAGAAAAAACTGGAAGAGTTTCGTAAGGCCAATGGTGTGTTTATCTCGCCATCCTTTGACACGATTGCCGGGTATGAAGCCAACGGCGCGATCATCCATTACCGCGCCACAGAACAAACCAATAAAGTAATAAAGGGAGAAGGATTGTTTCTGATTGATAGCGGTGCGCAGTATCTGGGGGAGGACTATGCCGGGACAACGGATGTAACCCGTACCTATATTATCGGCAAGGCCTCTAACGAACAGAAACATCATTATACAACCGTCCTGAAAGCCCATATTACTGTGGCCAATGCCAGATTTCCTTACGGCACAACAGGCGTGCAGATTGATGCGCTGGCGCGGGCGGTCATGTGGCAGGAGGGCTTTGATTTCGCACATGGTTTGGGACACGGCGTCGGGTGTTTTCTGAATGTGCATGAGGAAGCAACCCGCCTCTCTCCTTACGGGGATAGTAAACTGGAAGTCGGAATGTTGCTGTCTAATGAGCCGGGGCTATATCTGGAAGGGCAATATGGCATCCGCATTGAAAACCTGATGCTGGTTCAGAAAACAGGGGAAAAGGATATTCTGGGGCGTGACTTACTATGCTTTGAAACCGTGACGCTAGCTCCCTATGACAACGATTTAATAGACTTTAATCTGCTGAACGGCGCGGAAATCGAATGGCTGCAAGCATATTATGAGAAAATTGAAGCGCACTTGACGTTATAGGTGCTTTTATGGGAGGGCTGTATGAAAACGGAGTTATCTGATCTGGGGACGCGTATTTGTATCATCGGGCCAAGTAATAGCGGGAAATCAACTCTTGCGGATCGATTGGCCGACAAAGTTGGAGGACAGGTCTGCCATCTGGATCAGTTGGCTCATAAACCTCATACGAATTGGGAGCGCAGACCTGAAGAAGATTTTATTTCTGATCACAATATATTTATAAGACAGGATGTCTGGGTGATCGACGGTAACTATAGCATATGCATGCCTCAGAGGTTTGAGAGATCCACCGCTGTTATCTGGCTTGATCTTCCGCTTATAGGCTTCTTATGGCGCTATATTGCAAGGTCTGTGAAAAATGATCCGAATCGTATTGGGAACCTGAGTGGAGCAAAAGGGCAATTCAGTTTTGGTCTGATTAAATACACATTTTTCAGATATCCCAAAAACAGGAAAACATATGAAAACCTGTTGAGTGGTTATAAAAATACATTCATAAGAATTGGCTCAATGAAAGAGCTTAATAAGTGTTATGCGGATTGGGGGCTTAAGATATGAGTTAAAAAAACCGCTTATATCAAGCGGTTATTTCATTTATTTAAGGGGCTGGATTAGCTCTAGAATCCGTCTGTTTGCATACGCTTACGCTCCATTTTGCGAGAGCGGCGGACAGCTTCCGCTTTTTGACGTGCTTTTTTGACGAAGTTCTTCTCATGATTCTGACGAAGTTTCATCTCACGAAACAGTCCTTCACGTTGCATTTTCTTCTTCAGAAGACGCAAGGCCTGCTCGATGTTGTTATCACGAACATTAACGCTAACGATGGTAATCACCCCTTTCCAGTTTGAAATTGACTAAAATTTAGTCTTGCGCTCTTTTTCGAAACGCCTCATGTTTGTGACGTATCAGCATCAAAAACGCAAGTAAAAAATGAAAACAAGGTTTTATCTTACATTATTTATCATAATAATACAAGCCGGGAGCGCCTTTGCGCAAAGTGAAGCCATCTCCGTTATTCCCAAAAAAAGGATCGAGCAGGATAAAGAGAGGGAGGCAAAGGCTGCGCCCGAATCTGCAACGGGTATAAAAAAGTCAAAAGCGATGAACGGCAGCAATTTTATGATTGCCACGGCCAATCCGATTGCAACGCAGGCCGGTTATGACATTCTGGAGAGAGGCGGAACGGCGGCGGATGCTGCCTTTGCCGCGCAGTTGGTTCTGGGGCTGGTGGAGCCGCAATCATCCGGCCTTGGGGGAGGGGGCTTTGCCTTATATTGGAATGAAAAAGAGAAGAAGCTGAGCTCTTATGATGGCCGGGAAACGGCGCCCGCCAGTGTGACGGAGGATCTGTTTTTAAAAAACGGGCAGCCCATGGACTTTGAGGAGGCGGTGATCGGTGGGCATAGTGTTGGGATTCCCGGCCTTCCTGCGTTGCTGGACAAATTATATAAAGACAATGGCATGATGCCACGGGAAGAAATTTTTCAACCAGCCTTTGAATTGTCGAAATATGGATTTATTGCCTCGCCGCGTTTTGTTGCGTTATTGGAAGAAAACAAGGAAAGTTTCCGTTTTTTCAAAAGCGCCAAGGATTATTTTCTGCAAAATAACGGGGAGCCAATTGAGTTAAACCAGAATATTAAAAATGAAGAATACAACTCTGTTTTATTTGATTTTCAAGTAAAGGGAGCCGGGATTTTTTATACAGGTCGCATCGCGAAAGATATGATCAAGACGGTCAATGAGGCGTGGTATCATCCCGGCAATATGACGGAGGCGGATTTCGCATCTTATGAAGTCAAAATGCGTGATCCGGTTTGTGGTAAATACCGCATCTATAAAGTGTGTTCGATGGGGGAACCATCCTCCGGCGGACTGACCCTGATTCAGGCGTTACAGATGCTGGACCGCTTTGACTTGGAAAGGCTCGACCCGCATACGGCAATCCCTTGGCATTATATAGCAGAAGCCAGCCGTCTGGCGTTTGCAGACCGAAATCTATACATGGCTGACCCGGATGTGGAAGAAACACCGGGGGATCGCCTGATTAATCCGGCATATACGGCTGTCAGATCATCTCTGATACAAGACAGAGACGCGATGCAGATTGTTGAGGCAGGAAAACCGCCTGGCTGGTTAAATGTGAATAAGGTTGCGGATAACAAGATGAACAATACGGGGACAACTCATATTTCTGTTGTGGATAAGTATGGGAACGCGATTTCCCTGACCAGTTCCATCGAAACTGCTTTCGGTGCGAAGATCATGACAAATGGCTTTTTGCTGAATAACCAGTTGACGGATTTCTCGTTTATTCCTGAAAAAGACGGCAGGAAAGTTGCCAATCGTCCCGGCCCTGGCAAGCGGCCCAGATCGTCCATGACCCCTGTTATTGTTTTTGACCAGAATGACAAGCCGGTCATGGTCATTGGTTCTGCTGGTGGATCGCGGATTATTGGCTATGTTTTGCAACGCATTATTGCCGTTCTGGACTGGAACATGCCAGTGGAGGACGCGTTGGCACTGCCAAATATCCTGAGCCGCGGAGACGACATTGAGATTGAGGAGGGGAAAGATCTTCCGTTTGAGCCGGAAATTCTGGAGGCCATGGGGCATAGGGTAGAGCGCCCTGAAATGAACAGCGGCTTGAGCGCGCTGGTTTGGACGGACGGCACATGGTATGGTGCCGCCGATCCCAGACGTGAAGGCGATGCGCTTGGGGACTAGCAAAAAAGATCCCCCGGCGAACCGGGGGAAATCTTATCTACTTAACTTTAAGGAGGATTGATAATTCCTCTTAGTGTACTGCTGTACTCTTTTCACCTGTGACATTCCCCAGGAAGTTGCCGCCTGACCAGTCGCAATGAGGGGCTTCTCCAAAATCAAGACTATCTGCTGTGACAACCATCATGCCGTCTGTGTCCGTATCATTGTGAGATTTCGGCTCGGCCATGATGTCCTGCAACGCAATAGGATGCGGTGCGTTCTCAACTTCCCTGACTTTGTTTTCCAGACGGTTGATTGCATCGCTGAAGAAGCCAGTTTGCTTGTCAACGCGCTCAACATTGCCTTGCAGTTTGTCCAGACTTTCGCTGAAGCGGCCTGTCTGGCCTTCTACAAGTGTTACTTTTTCATCCAGTTTATGAATAGATTCGCTAAAGAAACTGGTTTGTCGTGAGACAAGGTCCAGCCCGTCTTTCAGGCGTTGCAGCCCGGAACGAAGCCGTTCATATCCTACGGATAAAAGAATACTCGCACCAATTGCCGTGACCGCCGCAAAAACTGCGAAAGTCAGAGAAATCAGCATAAATGTTTCTACTGTTATAGTCATTGTTACCACCCTTACTTATAAATAGTTCTACTAATCCCGCCTAAAGCGTAACCATAATTTTATGTTAAATAAAAAAGATTAACGTCTGTTAACTTTTTGATAAGAAGTATTTGAAATTAAAGGGAAATTTAGATCAAATTTAAAGCAAATTGAATCGGTGTCTCAGGTATTTATTCTTTTACCCCGTCATCCCGGAGGCTATGTCGCGCTTAAACCGGAGGTTTTAGTGAGACTTGCCGTCCGGGGAATCCTTACAAACCTTGGAATAGATCCCGGACAGTGACCAAAGCCAAGGCTGCTAAAGCAACCAGTCTTTGCTAACTTCCGGGATGACAGCTTTTTTTAATTTTATGAGTCCTTGAGCCTACGCAGACAGAACGATCATGTAAATAGCGAGGCAGAATGCCTGTGCAAACCGGGATAGTTTCATAGTATCGACTCAACACGAAAAATTTTAAAAAATGATAAAAACGGCGAACGCCTTTGCAAATGAGTTTTGCAAAAAGAGTATAACTTAGATGTGGATAGTCTGGAACAGGAGAATTTCCCGAATTCAAAAAACGGTACCCGATATATTGTCAGGTACAGTTTTTGTTATTCTTCTTATATTCAGAATGGACTTTTATGCGTTAGGGGAGAGGGGGGCATATTCTTGCATGATCTCTGCCTGAATCTGCTCAAATAGCTGCAATGTAAGTGGTACTCCATCTGTGTTCAGAGGACGAAAACGAAGGTTATCCGTGGTGCCTTTTATTGTGACATGGAAGTCCTCTGGGGCGTCGTCTGTGGGGGGGCTTACGATTTCAGCCGCGCGTATATTGAATAAATACATTTCGCTATTCCGGTCTTTCAAAATAGCTTGGGCATCCAGAAAGGTTTCTCCGGATTGATCCAAGGCCTCGTATGTCTGGTCAAAGGACCCGTCTGCCTGAAATTGCTGTCCACGAAATGTCCTGATCATGGTGGCTGCACCACGACCACCGCCTAATTCTTTTTCCCAAACGAGCGCAATATCAGTCGGGGCGCAGTCGATGTATGTGGTTCCATTAAATGAATCTCGTGCCCTGATTGTCTGATTATTTGTCATGAAAACATCCCTAAATTATTGAGAAACATAATATATATGAAACGATATTTTATGTCAATATGAAAGGTTTTCTGCGCCTCTTTCAATTAATCAATCATTATACTGGAATCCGGGGGATGGACGATCCAGGATTTCCAGCTTGAAAGCTTTTGTCTTGCCCTGAAACTCCTTAAAGATTTTTTCTGCGTGGGTGCTGGGGATCAGGGGGGCTTCGTTCTCCATTTTGATCTCCTCGGCGGCGCTGTCATCCGTACTTTCAGAGATCATCTCCGGCTCAATGCCCTTGGGCGGGGCCAGGTTTGCCAGAACATATTCGATGCCGGAGCCGGCGGTGCGCTCGTTATTGTACGGAAAGCCGGTATATTTTTGCGGGGTATAGTTTTGCCCACATGCGGACAACGCAAAAATCAGGACGAAAAATGCTGCAAAGCGGTATGTGTAAGATGGGAGCATAGAGAAACCTCTTGAATAGATACTTTTATCTTACGTGAATTTACTTTCCTGACCAAGAGATTCGTATCTATCTTCTGCTTTCTCGTCGGCTTTCACGATCTCCTTCCAGAGAGATAGGGGGCTCTTCAACAGTAAATAAAATGGCGGCATCTTCGTCAGGATCTATCCTGTCACGCCCGGAGCCCCTGTGAGATGCATCCTTTGCCTTTTTGCTGGCAATCAGTCTTTTTAGCGCCTCGCGGTCTGATTGCAGGCTTGCCTGATAAAAATAGTATTTATAGCCAGCCGCTCCGATGGCTCCAAAAATTAAAAGAAACAGAAGCAGATAAAAAGTATTCCGGCGAAAGGACGGCGTGATTTCCATCCCTCTATTTTGACGTGATTTTTCGGCAAGGACAAGGTTTGTGAGAGGTGAAAATTACTTCTTTTTTTTTAACCTGCTTCGCATTTCATCAGGGGTCAAATGCTTGATTTCGCCATCTTCTTTAATGACAATCGATGTGCCAAAACGCTCTGCCTTCTCAATAGCGCTTATCAGGCTGTCTTGAACCAATCGAAGTTCTGCAAGAAATTCTTTGGGAAGGTCTTTTTTGAAATATGGTTTGCTATTCATCTGTTACACCTGCTTTTTTCAAAAGCGTTTTCCATTCATCTTCTAATGATTTGTAGTAAATAAATCCTGCTGTTTTTTGTGTTTTTATTGCAATATGGTTCATTGTTCCAGAGGAGTTATCGTAAATACTAACTATATCACATAATGGTTCGTAGTGGTGAAAAAGGTTATGGATACTTCGTTGATAGCGACGTCGGACGTCTTTTGACGGAACATTGTGCCCGCCTTCTTTTACGCGGCTTTTTATACGTCCAATATTGATGGCAATGTTGTTTGTATAAATGTAAAAAACACGAATATGATAATCGGCTTTCTTTGCCATTTTTATAAGGTGAATATGATTATGGCCAGAGAAGGTTGTTTCTATAGCAAAATCTTTTTGTTCTTTGATAAGCGCTGTTATTCTTTTCAAAACAAGTTTTCCAGCTGTAATTTTTTGTGATTCCGGGTTTAGTGGAGAAAGTCCCATTGCAATTTCATCTGCATTTACGAACTCCAAGATATTCTTTTCAGGTAAAAACTTTTTAGCAAGCGTGGTCTTGCCACAGCCGTTAGCGCCAGCAAAGATGATTAGGGTGGGACATTTTTTTGAGTTCATTGCTTTTTCCGTCCTTTCTTCCCCTTCACGTTCTTTGTTTGTGCCCAGTGTTTGGGGGTTGTGCGCGTGGCTGCGGCGGAGGTCGTGCTCGTGCCTGTCAGTCCCAGATCATCGGCCTGTAAGTGACGGATTTGGTCACGCAGGCGGGCGGCTTCCTCGAATTCCAGATTGCCAGCGGCCTCGTGCATCTGTTTTTCCAGTGTTTTGATCTGTTTTTGCAGGTCGCCGGTCTTTTCTAATTCAGCTTTGCGTGCAGAGCCAAGCCCGATCCCCTTTGGGACATTATCGGCTTTATCAAATAAACCGGTGAGTAGGTCGCGGACATTTTTCTTGATGGAGGCCGGAGTGATTCCGTGTTCTTTATTGTACGCCTCCTGCCGTTCACGGCGGCGGGAGGTTTCATCCATGGCGCGTTTCATGGAATCCGTGACTTTATCGGCATAGAGAATGGCCTTGCCGCCGACATTGCGCGCGGCGCGACCAATCGTCTGGATCAGGGAGCGAGTGGAGCGCA
The DNA here is from genome assembly GCA_937124505.1 of uncultured Alphaproteobacteria bacterium. GTDB lineage: Bacteria > Pseudomonadota > Alphaproteobacteria > Micavibrionales > Micavibrionaceae > JACKIP01. The sequence goes on along the minus strand of CAKZKV010000164.1, from coordinate 589 downwards.
GGAAGCCTTCCTTGTCTGCATCCAGAATGGCAACGAGCTGACATTCGGGGATGTCCAGCCCTTCCCGCAACAGGTTAATGCCAATCAGCACGTCAAACGTCCCAAGGCGCAGGTCGCGGATAATCTCAATCCGCTCCAGCGTGTCCACGTCACTATGCAGATACCTCACCTTGATGCCGTTTTCATTTAAGTACTCGGTCAGGGCTTCCGCCATTTTCTTGGTAAGGGTTGTGACCAGCACGCGCCCGCCTTTAGCAGTGACGGCTCTTATCTCGCCCATCAGGTCATCTACCTGATGCCGGGTTGGGCGAATTTCAACCGGCGGGACCATCAGGCCGGTCGGGCGCACGACCTGCTCGACGAATACGCCTTTGGCCTGTTCCAGTTCCCAGTCCCCCGGCGTGGCGGAAACGAAAATTGTCTGCGGGCGTAAGTTGTCCCATTCCTCGAATTTCAAAGGGCGGTTATCCAGCGCGGCAGGCAGGCGAAAGCCATAGTCCACCAGAGTCATTTTCCGGCTGCGGTCGCCATTATACATGCCGTTAATCTGGGGAACCATGACATGGCTTTCATCCAGAATGAGCAGGGC
>CAKZKV010000163.1 GCA_937124505.1 uncultured Alphaproteobacteria bacterium | reverse complement strand
TGATATGGTCTGTTGTTATTTGTTGCCCCGGGGGATAGACTTCGTCAATCAATGCGCCATCTATAAATTGTTGCACCATAAAGGACTGATCGGGGGCAACGTAAAAAATGTCAGGGACTGGTAAACCAAGTCCGTCTATTTTTTTGTAAATGTCGGCTTCCCTAAAAGGCCTGGGATCAAATTGTGTTTCGTTATGTTTGGGGAAACGAAACAGGAAAGCCTGATTTTCGTGAACCAATCTGAAATTTTCATTATAGAAGCCTGCCAGCATGCTTTGCTGTCTCGCCAAGGCGGCGAGTGACCTCCAATCATCATCAGTATATTTTTTATATTTCTCTAACATTACAATACTGGAAACTATTTTGTTGATTTAAAATTAGCAAGAATTTTCTATCTCTTTGGAATATATTATAAAATCCTGCGTTATCTTACGGAAAACCAGCCAAAAATACCTCAACTTCACAAAACTCACCGTTTTTGACGAGTTCTGAACATCTTTGATATCCTGACGTAATGGTATTTTCAGGTAGCGCCAAACGCAGCGTATGGCCATCATTCTCATTTTCCAGTAATGTTCCACCACCAAGATAATAACTGAAATTTTTCACCAGTTTACGCCAGATATAGGCAGACATAAGCGGAGATTCATAGTTTCCAAGGTTTAGTACTACTTTCTGCGCCATTTCTTCCCCATCTATATCTCCAGCCAGAATCTTGACAGGAACATCGGCAGCCCCTTCCATTAAAAACAAGTCCTCGCCGTAGATCACTGTTCCGTCATATTCAATTTTGATCATTTTGGGTAAGGGGCGCCCGTAACCTTGCGGTATGTTTTTATCGCTCACAGCCAGATAATATGTTCCCGGCGGGACGAGAGATAACAAATAAAATCCATCCGGCCCCGTAATGGTTTTCTGTGTCAAAGCGCCAAACTGGTCATACAAAGCGATAGAAAGGTTTGCAGCAGGCTCGGCGCCCCCCGCCAGTCTTTTTTTATAGACTGTTCCGTCAATTTCTCCTGCAATATGAACTGGAAATTCCATGTAAACGTTATTCCCTGTTTTAGGCATGATGGAATGCCCATCTTTTGCAGATATCCAGAATGGATCGCTCAGGCTGTTATTGTCCAGATAGACATCCGTCACCAGACTGGGGCGAAACCTTGAAATAAAAGCAATGCCGTCTTCATCCGTATGCCCTCCTCCCGCATTCTGAGGGGCAATAATGTGTGCCTGCGGAATGGGTTCATCGTCTTCTTCATCAAACCGATAGTTGCCGTTTTTATCCAGAAAAACAAAGGCGCTCAGGCTTCCAAAGTTTGTGAGGGCATCACGTGTCATGAAGAAATCCCCTGTGACAGGCTCTTTTGCAACGCTAAAGCGTGTGTTTAGAACGGCTTCGAGTTCTCCTTCACTATCATAAGACAGGCGCGGTGTAATGATCGCTTCATCCAAACGCCAGTTCATTTGTGCGGAATAGCGGGTCAGGTCATTGTTATCATCAAAAGAATGGTCAACCTGTAATTGACTGTTCAGGTTATTGTTGAAGTGGTGTTTCCAGAATGCGGTTAGATTTTTAAGGTCATCATCCCCTGTTAAATCATATTGTGCAATCGCCCGGACAAGTTCTTTTCCGTAAGAACCCGTCACTGCAGTTGTTCCACCAATTTGTGTTCCTGCCGTCGATGTGTCGGAATTAGAATAATTAATACTTTGGTTCAATCCCAATCGGTTAAACTGGGTATTCATGCTCAGGAAACCTGAAGAACTTTTATCCCCGTTAGAGTTGATATCATAGCGAAAATTCCCTGAATACCGTGGGTAACTTCCGATATCTATGCCAAGAGGCCCTTCTATGTTATAACGGTTTGAGAAAGTATTGACGATATTTGAGGTTCCGCCCGGATTGTAGCCATCCGTTGCCATATCCAAATCAACTCTGGCTCTGTGCGGGCCGAATTGTCTTGTGGCAGAGAGTTGCGTTTTCATTTCCCCCTGCTCGTCAGCCGCGATCTCTGCATTTACGAGCGTTTCCTTGATGGATGTTGATAGTCCAACGCTTCCATAGAGCTTATCTTCCCCTTCTTCCTGCCGATAGCGACCGCCTATGCGTACAGCACTATTTTCCGCAACAGGAAGTTCATAAAAGCCAACCAGATGTGGCGTGTCTCTGTCCCGATCATCCGTTGGATCAAGTTCATAAAACTGCCGTTCCTGAAAGGTCAGGGAGATATCATAAACCCCGCCAGTTTCCGCCAGACGTTCGCGGTCATAGGGGATATTGATCACTTCTTCCCTTACCTCTCCCTGTGGCCCGTAGGCAACAATACGAAAATAGTTCCTGTTGGATAGCAGCGGAATATCGTCAAATGCATAATACCCCTGCTCATCGGTCGGTTTAAACGCCAGCAAGGAATTATCCCGGTACAGTTCAATATCCCAGCCGGGATAGTAATACCCTTCAATTCTGGTTGACGGCAGGGTCAGGCTGACAAGCGGGTCTGCATTCGTAATCCTGACCCCTGTTTCGGGAGCGGAGTTTCCTGTAATCGGCAATCGTGTGGGAGACAAGTCCCCGACTTCAAATCTGCGCGCTTCTAATGGCCCCAGTAATTCTGGATCAGCTGATTCTTGCAGGTAGGTCACGCGGGCGCTGAAAAGCCCGTCTTTATCGTTGATTGCTGTATTTGTGGTCAAAGCCCCTTTGGCAAATTCTCCTGCTGTACGAATGTTGACGAAGTTATCAGTTTCTTTCCCGGATGTTTTCCGGTCTCTATATGTTGAACGCGTTGTAATATCCACAACCGGGAACTCAAACCAGTCATAGTCATCTTTTGCGTATCTGGGCAAAGACGCCGGTTCTCTTTTGCGGCGTGAAAAATCTTTTTTGCGGCGTTCATGCTGTAAGGTCGCAGGAAAAGGCTGAACAGGGTCCATATCCAGACTTTGCGTGCTGACATCAACATCTATGTCCATCTGAAACCATTGTTTGATATCAGCGATTGGAACCATGACGTCTTTATCGGAAATTTGTGCCTGAGGGGGCAACCTGTATTCCTGCCCGGCAACGCTCAGAACTCCCTGATTTATATTCATCGTAAAGCTGTTTTGTTCTCTCAGGAACCAGCCGTTATATATGCCTGTACTACTGTCATATTCAATGGGGAATTGCAGCACTCTGATCAGGTCTCTTAAGGAGAGAAGGACGGTATCTTCGGCAACTTCCCCAAAAACAACCCCCTCAACTTTCAGGCGAGGCGGAATAATAATATCGAAAATCAGTTGCTCGCCATTGGGCATGCCTCTTAAATCAAGATGTTTTTCAAGGATCCCTCTTTCCTCCATAAAAGAATCCGCTAATTCAAACCGGGATTGCAGTTTTTTCAGAACATTTTGAGTGGACGGAGAAATTGCACGTGGGGCATACGGGTCTTCTTGCGCCACAGCATTAATGCTGCACAAAAAATAAACCAGAAAAAATAAAACCGGCAGTTTTTGAACAAACTGACTTTTCTGCCGCAAGGATATAATCATCAGAGAATCATCCGGACTTTTGAACAAAACGGGTCAAAAATTCCCTTTTATATTAGAGCAAGGAGTGTGCCAAAAAGCAAGACATCAAATGATACGTAAAACCTTATGTTGCGATGCTTTCAATGTATTTGACAGGCGAATCCAAATCTAAATAACTTTTTAACTACTTTTTAAATATAATTAAGGTAGGGTGATTTTGGTAATGTTATGAAGGTATTATCAAAATAGGATCGCTATTGATCTGGTTGTCATTTAATCATACAATTTAAGTAGGTTTTATTTCGACCACCTTTATTATCATTAACGAAACTTAACTTTAAGGAGAAACCTAATGAAAGTGCTTAACCTAAAAACTATAGCTTTGGGTACTGCTATGGTCTTGACCCTAGGATTCGGTGTCAACCATGCAAATGCTCAAGCAACCGCGACGATCGGATCGACGTTTACAACCGCTGCGGCTTTATCTGCCGCTGCTGGTACTGACCTTGATTTTGGAACATGGGCCATCAACATTGCTGGTGGTGATACACCGACTATTGCACAGGCCGCAACCCTCGGTGCGCCTGCTGTCGGTACTGTTGCCAGTGTTGTCGACCCTTCAACAATTGTGACGAACACTGTTGCCCCTGCAACAGCCGGGACAGTTGATGTAACATCCCCTATTACAGGTGCTATTGTGCAAATTCAGGGGAATATCACATCTGACTTTTCTGCACCAAACGTCTCTCTGGGATCATTGACTTACACAGATACCGTCGCAACAAACGTTGCCGTACCTGCTGCCTATGATGGTGCGACCTTTATAACAATCAATGCTTCCGGTGTTGCAGAAACAGTTGGCTTTGGTGGGACTTTGACACTTGGTGGTGGTGGTGGTACACCTCCTGCAGCTACAGCATTTAGTGATGCCGTTATCCAGTTTGATTTCTCATACTAAGAGCAATAGAAATATAATTTAAAAAAGAGCGTTAAATGTAACGCTCTTTTTTATGATTATGAGTATGCGGTGAGTCTTCTTAGCCCCCGATAGAAAATACCTTTTCATCCAGAACGACGTCCTTGTCTTTCGTGAACTCTCCCTTTTTAAAGACCACTCTCAATTTTCCAGCACTCAGGCTTTTCTGGTTTGTCATAATTTTAAAGACACGCTGGTTGATTTCTGGAAAAAGACTTGAGTTTCCTTGTGAAGCGATAAGTTCTTCCGCCCCTCCGTCAGCTTGAAAATAGAGGTCTATGTGCCCGACAACACCATGAAGTCCCGAGCGGTTGACAGGGAGTTCAACCATCACAGTAGATGTTTTTTCATTTATAGAAAAAGAGGGCGCGCCAATGTCAATTTTAACATCAATGTCTCCACTTCTATAGATGATCGGAATAGAATAAGACGCATACACTTTGGCACCAAAACTCATCTCATTTTCGTCAACTTTTTTCGGGGTCTCATGTCTTTGAGAAAGTTCAGGGACGATCATAAAGCGTAAGTGCGTTTTGTACTCCCCGTCTGGCAAATCGGCGGGACGTCTCACCGCAATACGTACAGTTTGTTTTTGATTTGGCCCTAGCGTGACCTGCCGAGGTGTAAAAACAGCGAAGTCTTCGAGATCCAGTCTTGTTTCTCTTTCAGCATCAGAAACGGGAACATATCCCCCTGCTTTTTCTACCTGCTTTAATTGCATCCAATGGACACGATAAGTATTCGTGTCCTGGCTAGGGTTAATCAGGACGATTTCAGCAGATCTCTCCCGTCCCTCCATAATAACTTGTAAGGGCGTAATCAGAAGGCTGGCATTCAAGGGTACATTTACCAGAAACATAAATGCGCCTAATAGGGTCGTAGCTAAGTAATGTCTTTTTTTCATGTCCAGTCCTTTTTTATTTTTTTTAATAGATGATGTCCATCGTCATAACGCTGTTATAAGTGGTTGCATCCAGATATGGATTTCCCGTACCACTTGTTCGCAGGCGTGCCCCAACTTCAACGGTTAAATCACCGCTGGCATCCGTTTGAGGGTTATTATTAATATCGAAATTATCAATAATAAAGTCTTCGCCAGCACCAATCATTTGTTGCGTAACCGTAATATTAATTGCCGTGATAAGTTGTAAAGCTGGTGCTCCGGATAACTGGTATATGCCCTCAGTGGGCGGCGTGACCAAGGAAATTTGAGGGTCTACACTATAAGAGCCATTATGAGAGACCACAATTTCATATTGCGCATCATTCGCTAAAATAACGGCTTCGCCAAAGTCTAAGGCTTGTGTTGTTGTAATCGTTTGCGCCTGGGCGGATGCACCAAGGAAAAAAAATCCTACCAAGAGATATAGAATCGTCTGTTTCACAAGATCACAAAAAATTATTTGAATGGACTTACAATATAAAGAAATAGGTATAAAATTAAAGCATAAACTTGTTATTACATATTTATGCCTATTTATGCCTAATCCCCCCGATTCACCCTAAGTTACCTTGACCGCTGTTCACATGGCCTGTACGCTAGTAATAGGTAAGAGTCTATCTCTCTTATCATTCAATTGTCGTGTAAGCGGCATCTTTTGTTCTGTAAAAAACGGATGGCATTAAAAGAAACAGATATAGCCTATGGCTGCCTGCCAAGCTGCAAAGTAAAGGGATATGCCCCTCTGCTGCTTATGCTGCTTTGCCTGTTTTTTATTGCGTCATGTGAATCCGGGACAGGTGCCAAAGACGATGATTTAGGCGCCAGTTCAACACTCAGCCGTTCCGAAAATAATCAGCTTGTTCTTCCCCCCGATGTAAACTCTGGTGATTCTGCCAATCCGCGCCAGAAACTTGAGGGGTTAAAAGGCCTGAAAGGTGTGAATGTTGACCAGCTCTTTTCACAGAACATACGTGACACAGACAAGCGCTTTGATCGCATAGAGGATGCTTTTGTCGACTTCAGAAAGGAATTTGAGGCCGTCAAGCCCGAGATTGTACGTCTCGTTGCTATCGAGAAGGATATTCAGACGCTGATTGATATGCTGGGGCAGGATTTGAACGTTCCGGCTCAATCTCCACATTTTGCAAATACGCCAGTGATGCCAGGCCCGGAAACGGCCCCGGTTCCTCTGGATGATCCCGAATTTAATGAACTGGTAGAGGAAGAGGATACCGCTCCACCAGAAGATATGTCTGTCCATCAGGCAGAACAGCCCGTCGCAAAAACGCCTTCAGCTCCGGCTGCCCCGCCCGCCGTGACCCTTACGAATTTCCGTTATGGAGAGCATGAGACGTACACACGCTTTGTTATTGATGCCACAGGGGCAACTTCTTACAACGCATCCATTGATTCGTCTGGAAAGAATTTGATTATAAAAGTGCCTTCATCGGCCTGGAATGGCGGCACAAGCAAGACGTACAACCACCACCTGCTGAATTCCTACCATGTTGAGAGTACGGGAGGTGAAACAACCATTACCGCTTCATTCAAACAGTCCGTTACTCTGACGAATCAGGGAACCCTTACAAAGGACACCGCCCCTCGTTTCAGAATATTTGTTGATGTACGATAGCTGTTCCAGGTAAATGGTCGCACGTCGCTGATTTCCTCACCGCCCCTTTTCTTTGCGCGGGTATTTCTTTATTCTGAAATTGTAGATTTTTATTATGCGTAATTTTTTACTGTCAGTTTCTGCACTTTCTTTATTGCATGCTCCTGCTCTTGCATCTGAGGCGCTACAGGCGCGTGCCGAGGTGAACTGGCGCTACGGACAGGAACGCTCGATCCTGATGAGTGAGTTCTGGGTGCCATTTGCGCAAGTACCGGATACGGACACGCCGGATATTGGCATTGCCCCACAAATCTATTACGGCGCACCCATCAATGACGGGCTGGTGGGACACTGGACATTCGATACTGAATGGACAACCAACACAACCGCATACGACCGTTCAGGGCAGGGCAATGATGGGACGCTTAACAACGGGCTTGTCCCTCGCAGATCACGTTACGGGACAAAATAGGGATGCGTTGGATTTTGATTCAGGCGATAATGTTACCGTAGCTTCTCTCAATAATGCAGCATTTCCACAATCAGGAACTATAAGTATTTGGGTTAACGGTGATTTTACAAATCAAACAAGGGGATATTTGATAACTATACGCAAGTCTATAATCGCGTGATAGATTCATCCGAGATATCTGAACTCTACCGCATGAACGGGTCTAAACGCACAAAGGTACAAAATCAGCAATAAGGAATTTCTTACGCGGCCATTTTCGGCGGTTTGATGCCAAATGAATCTTTGAGCTTTTCATCCGAGAAATCATACTCTCCAAGCAGGTTAATGTGTGCCCATGACATGGGCGAATGTGTTGAGATAGCTCGTAGTAAAATCTGCCTACTGTTGTCATTCTCTGCCGTAGCCAATTTTTGTGACAAATACAGATAATTCCAGCATATGATGGCGTTTTTTATAAGCCGGTTGCAGCTTTCGGCTATTTCCTGTTCTTCTTTTTCAGCATGAATATACTCTCGTGGGCTTCCCACAGCAATCGCCCGCGTAAATCTGTTGGCCAGTTCAACCTTGTTGAGCTGTTTTTCAATATCCTGGCGTAGCTGTACATCATCCAGATAGCGCAAAATGAAAAGCGATTTAATTATCTGTCCGAAGGCTTTTAAGGCCTTATATAGGACGTTTTGTTTTGAATAGGAATTAAGCCGCCTAAATATATCAGAGGCACTGGTTTCCTTGAGTTTTATGGTGGCTATTAATCTTAAAATATCATCCCAATTCTGTATAATCAGATCGGCATTCACGTAATTGTCGGGTTTTATGTGCCACTCGCTCTTATCTGCATATTGACGAAATTTAAAAATATAGAGCTTTTGCTTCTTCAGATTTTTGATACGCGGTGCATAAGAAAACCCCAGCATATGCGTGGTGGCAAATATAGCTTCGCTATATCCATGCGTATCTGTGGAATGGACATCACTCTTGATAACATCATTTCGCATGAGGCCATCCACGACATAGGCGCTTTCGCGCTCCGAGGCACTGAACACAAGGGAATGCCAAAGCAGATTACGCTCATCAATAAAGGTGTAGGCGCTCACGCCCTGACCTTTGCCAAAGTATTTGAAGGAATAATTGGCATTCAGAGATTCCGAGCGCACTTCGAATTTTTGGCCGTCACTAGCCGTATGCAGAATATCTTGGCTTTTCCTGTAAATGTTTGGCAAGTCCATCTGATCCATGAATTTGACAATAGCGCTATTGGCTGCTTGTACATTTTCAAGTGAAAAGTACCAGTTTACAGCGTGTTGCAGGGCATTTTCTTTGATTGTTGGCGAAATTCTGGCCATTTTCCGTGTGCCGATAGAACAGCCAAGCCCCATAATTCCCGCATATAGCAGTTTATCAGATGCGCTGCTTTTTGTGTGACGTTGCTGCCAATGCTGGAGTTCGGTCAAAAAGCCGCTATGCTGGTGAACGGTCGCAAGAATTTCTGTAAGCGGTACATAATTCTGTTCCGGGAAAAACGGCTTGAGTGGATCAGTATCAATCTCATCCTGCTTGGGTGTAGCAACACTATAGGCCTTATTTTTGCTGATTTTCAAAAACAAATTCTCACCGGCGGCGATATTAGCGTTTGTGGTTTGATATTGCTCATACAAAGCCGTATCTAAAATACCCAAAACCTGTTGAGGATCGTCAAATTCCTGCATACCGGCGCGGCGCATCAAGGTTTCTTTTTCAGCCTCCCATCTTTCCTTGCGGATCATATACTTGTCTAAAGACTGGTATTTATAAGAATGCTTTAAATTGAACGTGCCGGATTTTATGGCCGAGGCAATATGCTGAAACAAAAACACCTTGTATAATGATGTGCGGAATGAGCCATTCTCGCCATAAACGGCCTTGTACTCTGCCGGTGAAAGAAAGCCGGCTGGTGCCGATTTACTGAGGCCGCCGTCTTTCTCTTTATAATATTGTATGGCTTGAGCCAAATCATTGGCGCTATTTTCGATCTGAAAGTCCAGAACTTTGATAATGCCGCTGACGCGTTTTTGCAATTTTAGAGAGCGAGATTCAAGAATATCGTAATATTGGTCATCTGATGCGTAATCCCCTATATCTTGTTTAACGCTGTGATGCTGGCTTTTGGCATTCTGAATATAGGGCTGAGAGCTTTTGAGCAGCCTTACAATTTCTGTAATTTTCAAGGCCGGATCAATACTGGTATTATCCAGCACGGACTGGATATCGTTTAAAACATCAAATACATCGGTTTCGATTTTATCAAGCAGCTCTTGCATAGAGCGTGTTTGTTCTTTTCTACGCTCAAAACATTGCTCTTTATGCTCACGGCTTGCGGCATTTTCAAAGGTTTTAACCGTGCTTAAAAGCACATCGACGAGATTGTCTTGCAACGAGAAAAACTGATGGGCGATAAAAGCGATAACATGCAGATAACGGTCTTCTTCCTCCCGGCGGGAGATTTGAAAAATTCTGGATTTGATCACACTGCCTGCATAATAACGCACCGCCTCGTGATCCAGATTTAACACTGAAAACACAGGCTGAAGCTGATGGTACTGGTTTTTGAGATAGAGCAAATCATCCAGCCTTTCGCTGACTTTGGCTGGTTTACTGGACTGTGATAACTTTTTCAGTGTTGTCAGCTTGTAGGGTGATTTGGCAGAATTCAAATCGGTCTCATCATTTTTCAGAAACAAACCATCTAAAAGTTTCTGATTTTCAGAGCTTAACGACGACTGGATCAAATCTGTCAGTTCACTTTTGCGAGCTCGCAAGGCTTTCAGGATCATATCAGAAAGCCTGTTATAGCCGGAGATCTCAATTTTCTCCCTTATTAACAAATCCACGCACCGCCAGAAAATCAGTTTCGGCTTCAGGTTTAAAAGCAGCATGGAGCGGATTTCCTGGTTTATAAAATCCTCTGCGTTAGAATCCCATATTTTAAAACCACAGGATGCCAATATCAGTTTTTGATGATAATGAGCAGTTCTTTGAGGAAAAGCCGCCGGATCAAACGTATCGGGTGAAAATCCTAATTTGCGAGAGACATAATCTATATCGTTCTGGTGGTAAAACTTTGGTGAGAAAAACCGCTTCCCGGCTTTGAAATATCCGTATCCTAGAAGAAAAGCAATTTTATTGGCAGGGGATCGGAGCTTATGGAGGTTTTCCAAAACATAAGGCGCGGTCTCAAAGAACTGTTTTCTCTGCCTTGTGTTAAATATTATAGGGCGTTCAAAATCATCTTGCTCAGTTACACTGAGAATATTCATACGTGGCATGTAAAATGACCTTTCTTTTCTTGCTAAAACGCGTTACTTTTGGAATAGATACCGCAAGAGGTTTTTGCAAGCACAAACTGCGCGTAAATGCATAACAGTCGAAACTCTTGTCTAAACGTTCGTTTGTGAAAGGATGATAGTGTGATTTTTGGATATAGCCGCATCTCGAAAGGCGATGATCAAAATGCCAGGCTGCA
>CAKZKV010000162.1 GCA_937124505.1 uncultured Alphaproteobacteria bacterium | reverse complement strand
GACTTGCACGGCTGTATTTTGCGGGCAGCGGCAGAAAGCATCCAGACGGACATTTTGAAAAAGGAAGGCCTGTACTTGCAGTCCCTTTGGGAGAAGTTGCAAAAGCAGGCAAAAGGCCATCAGACAGCCCACGAACTTATGAAAGGCCCGAACGCCATTGACCGCATCCTGAGTGATATGGCGAGCTGTATGATCGAGTCGATTGAGGTCGCCATTTTGGAACATCTGAATAAAGCCGAGGCATGGTGTGGCACATTCGCCCCGGATTTGATGACAAAAATAGAGCCTGTCCAGATCAAGAACGCGGCTGAGGATTTTGCGCTTTTTCATCATTATGATCTGGAAGACCAGATTGAAGACCTGCTCCAGCCCTATATCCTGCTGCCCGATGGCGGGAATATTATCATGCAGGAAACTGCCGCGCTTCTGGCGGTGGATATTAACCGCGGCGGGGATCAGGTGAATTCCAATCTGGAACTGAATCGTCTGGCGGCCAAAGAGATCGGGCGGCAATTACGTCTGCGGAATCTGGGCGGGATTGTGATTGTGGATTTCCTGAAAACCAAAAGTAAAAGTGATGAAGGGATTATCATTGCGGCGCTTGAAGATTCTGTGGCTGCAGATGCCTGTACCGTGCAAATTCATGGCCTGACGGGTCTTGGACTGATGGAACTGACCCGTCAACGCCGCCTGCCGACCTTGCGCGACCGGATCAGAGGGGTGAAGTGAGTTTATGTGAGGAAAAAGAGAGTGCAGAAGCATCTAACATCTAAAATATGGCAGCTAATTCTCTAATTTCTGATATCAATACTGGACAGATGTTTTATTTTTGCCTATAAAACGTATCTGTTCGTAAATAACGAATAATACATAGATGCCTCGGTAGCTCAGTCGGTAGAGCAAGGGACTGAAAATCCCTGTGTCGGCGGTTCGATTCCGCCCCGCGGCACCATTTTTCTTTTCATCACTCTTCGTTGATATTCGTTTATGACCGTGCTATCCTTTGTTCACAGAGGGTTCAGGCTTCATACTCATTCATTACTTTTCATCTTTAACCGCCTGCACCCGCGACAATTAGGGGCAAGAAACAGGGGCAAGTTACAGACCATAGGGGCAAGATGAAGTTATCAGACATACAGTGCCGAAACGCCAAGCCAAAGGAGAAGGGATACAAACTCTTTGATGGGGGTGGCTTGTACCTTGAAGTTTTGCCAACTGGTCGCAAATTATGGCGGATAAAGTATTATTATCTCGGAAAAGAAAAACGCATTTCTCTAGGGGCATATCCTCTGGTCACACTTGGTGAGGCGCGTGAGGCAAGAGATGATGCCAAGAAACTTTTGTCGAAAGAGATTGATCCCTCCACTGCCAAAAAGGATAAAAAGACTAAGGCAATCCGAAATGTTGAGAACACCTTTAAGGCTATTTCTTTAGAGTGGTTTGAAATCCAGAAAGATAAATGGAGCGAAGGCTATCAGCAAAAAATCCTACGGATCATGGAAATGAATTTGTTTCCATTTATCGGTGGGATGCCGATTGCCAATATAAAACCGCCTGACTTGTTGGACTGTCTGCGAAAAGTTGAAAAGCGCGGTGCATTAGATATAGCAGCCCGGACCAAGCAAACAGCGGGCATGATTTTCCGCTATGCCATCCAGACAGGGAAATGTGAATGGAACGCCGCTGATAACCTCACAGGGGCTTTAAAAACCAAACGTACCGAACATTATTCTGCTTTAGATGAAAAGCAACTCCCTGCATTTCTGGAAGCTTTGCAAAAAAACGAAGCGCGGTTGTTTGAACGCACCCGCCGCGCCGTATGGTTTTCTCTCTATACATTTCAAAGACCGGGCGAGATCAGACAAGCCGAATGGTCTGAAATAGATTGGGATAAGAAAGAATGGCACATAGCCGCACACAAAATGAAAATGCGCCGTGACCATATCGTGCCGCTCTCAGATCAAGCGATTAAGATTTTAAAAGACCAGCAAGAAGAGACTGGATATCTCAATACCCCTTGGGTATTTCCCTCACAGGTGCGGCCTCGCAATCCCATGAGTGACGGTACAGTGAATAAAGCCATCAAAAATCTTGGTTTTGGCGATCAAACAAAAGCCCACGGTTTTAGGGCCTTGGCTCGCACCCTCATACGGGAAAAACTCCGTTATGACAGCGAAGTAATCGAAAAACAACTTGCTCACAAAACCCGCAATCCTCTTGGTGAAGCCTATGACCGGACGCAGTTTCTGGAAGAACGTGCGCCTATGATGCAGGATTGGGCAAATTATATAGACGCAATCAGAAGTGACGGAAAGGTCATTCATGGCAATTTCAAACAAAGTGCCTGATATAGAAGAGCCCTTCTGGGAAGATTTATCTTCATACGATTATACCAAAAATCACTCCATTCGTGACTGGGGCTGGGAATTTATTCGCCGAAATCCAAGATATCTATACGAGTGGAAAGAAGAAATTACAAATTTCAATAAGGGTAAAATATCGGACTTTGCAAGAAAAGCTCTGGAAGAGATCAGTATTCAAGGCGAAAAAAGAATGAAATTTCTTAGAAATGATTATGATCCAAATAGTTATAATGATTTTCTTATTCAATCAGATAATGCCCATAAATGGGGGATGGAGTGTTTTCAAGACCCAGGAGCAAAAAATCTTGTCTGGCAAAACCAATATCCAACCCGTTTTGACATGGCACTTGACGGCATAAATATAGAAGCCCTACCTCGTGAGAAAGACACTTTGCATGTTTGTATTGATTTAAGATGTCCCCTTAAGCCTCAAATAGAAAAATTGCAGTATGAAGCCTACGCGAGGCAAAGGGATGTAAAAAATAAAGAATTACAATTAACCAGAAATGTTCAAAAAGCATGGACGCGCTACCTGCGTATTTTAGATGTAGAATTTTTTGGAAAGACTAGAAAAGAGGCCGCGCCCATATTGTTTCCAAACGAAGAAAATGTACCCTCTGAAGAACAGTGGGATGGAGCTAGAAAAAAAGCTATTAAAATGAGAGATACGGGATTTCAAAACTTGATGTATAGCCAGCATGAAATAAAAAAACACAATTATCCCTTAATTGGTTGACATTTTCCAAATATCGTTTACTATCAACTCATGATGAAAAACGATATGAACATCCTCCAAGTCTTTAAAAAGTTTCCCACACAAGAACACTGTATTGAACGCTTAGAAAAGATTCGTTGGAATGGTGAACCACATTGTCCCTATTGCGGAAGTTGTAATACCAATTCATATGAAAAAAGTTTTAGACATCATTGCAACGGATGCAGAAAGTCATTTTCCGTCACAGTGAACA
>CAKZKV010000161.1 GCA_937124505.1 uncultured Alphaproteobacteria bacterium | reverse complement strand
CCTTTGGTTGCAAATAGAATCCCACATTTTTAATCTCGTGACTACACTATTTAAGCCCGTAAGAGAAATCTTCAAAGATAAGAAGATGAATTTCAACCGCAAAGATGACGGAACGGATGAAACGGGATGGGGAATGCTGGAATCCAAAAACTCTGAATTGGTTATGAACCTTGCTGATCATGACTGGTATGCCTTTAATGAATGCTATGGATCATCCGAAGAAAAACGCCTTTTGAAATTTATCGCCTCAACGGTTGATAAGCTGAAACAAAACCATGAACAAGTGTACCTTTTACGGAATGAGGGGCATTTCAAGATTTTCAATTTTGATGACGAAAGAGTCTTCGAACCTGATTTTGTTTTATTCCTGAAAAACAAAAACGGCACAAATGAACGTTATCAGTTATTTATTGAGCCAAAAGGGAAGCAACTATTTGAAAAAGATGAATGGAAAGAAAATTTTTTGAAGTCAATTAAAGACCGTGGTGATCTTCAACAAATCAATTCAACGGTTGAATATATCCTTTATGGATTGCCGTTTTATAACTATGATGAACAATCAGAATTCAAAGAAGAATTTGATAAAATCATAGCTTAAACTTCTTTAACTGGGGTATTTTTCGGGGTACATAATGTAAAATTATAAATATAAAATAATTAATAACAATATCTTATAACACATATATGAACCCCGTCAGTCCCCATTTACCTTATCACCCACCTTCACAACCCTTCATAAATGACCACAAAGCCCGCAGAAATAAGCGGGTTTTATTTTATCCGTGTTTTCCTGCAATCACTATTATTCGTTTACAACCGGAGGATTTAGGGGCAAAATAGGGGCATGAAAGAATTCTCATGGGGGCAAGGAAAAGCAGTTAGCTTTGGGTGTCATTCTTTTCTCTAAACAGAAAATACAAAAACGAGAATTTATTTGCTTTCACACACGAATTTAGACAAAATGTATTATGCTGGAATTGCAGTATTTTGTAGTATTCTGATCAAAGTTGCTATAATTAGACAGCATAAAAAACTGTGACGCTAAGAATTATTGATAAAAATTTTGTATCTGCGCCATTTTAATTTAAAATATATACTATGTGTAAAAAGATATTAGTACTTTTCGCCATCCTGATTGGCACTTGCTCTGTATATTCCTCAAGCAGTTATGCGGCGTTACCGAATGTAGACCCGCAAGACCCGACCTGTAATGAAGACATACTCGTCAGTATGAACGCACGGGCTTGGCTGGAAGCCCAACGTGAGACTCTGCAAAATGAAAACCTGATCGTTAAACCTGACAGCGTTATGGAATATTCCTGTTTTGGCAGCTTTCTAAACGAACTGGCGCTTGAAGCAAAGCACATGTTCAGTGAGAACAGGGATGCCTGGGACGGAAGTGTTGGAATTATTAATGATAGCAGTCTGGACGAGGACCTGCAGGTACTGGTCGGCACACCTTTAAGAAATTATCTGAATGAAAACTTTGGCCATGATTATCTGGGAGGGCGATGGACTGGCCACGATTACAATCTTGCGAATATTTCCAGCACAGATTACACATGCGAGGCGATGGGAACCGTATGGATGTATGCAAAATGTGTGGATTACGGTATTCGTGAAGAAGACAATTTCAGAACTTTTAAACAATATGTCAGCTATGACCCGAGAACTTTGCCGTCCCCCTGCGCCTCCCCAGACTCACGCATAAACACCTATGAAAAAAATGTTTTTGCTCTGGGAGGAACACCTGGAGCAGCGACCTGGCGAGATGAAATAGCGACAAAATTTGAAGATCTCTATAACAACATAGGTGATCTCTCTGGACCAGGCGCTTGTGGTTCAACAAAACCCATCAGAACAGGTATAATATTCTGGTCTGAAGGTAACACAATCAATGATGCAACCTGTTTAAATCCTTCTTGCTACTATAATGGCACAAATAGCTGTACTAACCTGTAGAACGCTCTAAATACACTGAGACACTATTAATTATTTCACGATTTTTACGTGTAGATTTTCCTGAGAGCGATATGGAGTCCTATCTCCTTATCTCCACTTCCCATATCTGCAGACAAACATATTTTTTACTCTTACTTTTTCTGGACAGGCTATTTGCCACATGTTATTGAGTTACAATAATTACATTTCAACCATGCGCATAACGCATATCTATAGGAGTAACGCCAATGTCTGAACTTCCCGTTTCCGCTAAAAACGAGGACGAAATCCTGAAACTGATCAAAGATCATAACGTCACACAGGTCGGTCTGACTTTTACTGATTTGCGCGGCAAACAACAAATCACATACCAGAGCTATAGCACGATTGAAAAAGACCTTTTTGTAAGCGGCGTTATGATGGACGGTTCCTCTATATCAGGATGGAAAGACATTAATGAATCCGACATGTTATTAAAACCAGACAAATCAAGAATCTATCTGGATCCCTTTACGGCACAACCCACCTTAAAAATCTTCTGTGATGTTCATGATCCCGTCACCGGAAAAGGATATAACCGTTGCCCGCGTGTCATTGCAAACAAGGCCGAAG
>CAKZKV010000160.1 GCA_937124505.1 uncultured Alphaproteobacteria bacterium | reverse complement strand
TGTTCTCTGTATAAAGGCATCTTAAAGACCCATGTTTTGTTTCCCAAATCGTCTTCCAGAAATTCCGTCATTTCAGTTTCTGAGAAATTCCCCGTGTGGAACGCCTCAAGTTCTGGAAGACCCTTGATGGAATTTTCAAAATCCCACCAAGCCATTTTTGTGAATTTGTCAGACGTGTCGTCCCATATAATTTCCGATCCGATCCTTTGAGGATGCAGGGCGGCGTTGGCCGTATCAAACGCGAAGGTTGGCGCATCAATGACCCCTTGATTATCCTGCATATAATAATCAGGCGTACTCCCGCTGTTTATATGTTGTTGGCGTTCGTATGACCCCGCCACCAATTCAAAGGCAAAGAAAAGGGAAACCGCACCCGTTACCGCAGAGAATATCAATACTCCGTAATATATGATAGGATTAGGGCGGTCTTGTTTTGTCATGGTTTAAACACCTTCATTAAAAATTTTCAGTGAAATTCCTTTGAGGATATACTTATCTTCAATGTTTGCATGTAAGCTATTGATTTTTAGCATTGTTACTTTTCCTTTGATCTATAATTTTTGTTGATGTGTCAAAGATACCTAATGCCACTAAGTCTGGTTTTAAAAGATATGCTTCAATATTGTTTATATAAAATCGACAAACCAATGCTGAAAGGCCATCTTTCTGAGATAAGTAGTTTTCAACACCTAGTTCTAGATCAGATATAAGATTTTTCAAGAAATCTGTTCTACGACTAGTTACAAATTTTTTCCAATCCTCATTTGAGTTGTAATCTAAAAGGATTTTGCTCTTAAAGGTAAAAATAGCTTCTTTTATTATATTTTTTTCTTCATTAGAAAAAGTTTCAAATTGATCTAAGAAGCTATGAAACCATATCCAAACTGATTTGGTTTCATCTGCGACCTCTTTTTTTTCTGTACTACTTACCATCACCCAACGCTCTCCTCCAGACTTAAAAAATTTGTCATTGCACGCTTTATGCGTGCAATCCATGGATTACACGGACAAGCCGTGTAATGACGAGAAGAATAAATGTTTTCAAAATAGATCTTCATATAAATCTTTCCATTCCGGGTTTGTTTCTTCGATTAAGTTTATTTTCCATTGACGGGGATAACGGCGCAGACGCTTTTCCCATCTAATGGCGTCTTCCGCACATCCGCATTCTTTATACCAGACCAGTTTTTTTACATCGTACTTATTTGTAAAATCACAGTTTATTCCTTCTTTATGTTCTGAAATCCGTTTTACCAAATTCGACGTCATTCCCTTGTATAAGGTGCCATTTTTCAGATTGGCGAGCATGTAAACGTAAAAGTTTTTCTCCATTCTTATTTCCTGTGGATTACACGGACAAGCCGTGTAATGACGGTAAAGCAGTTTTAACCAACGCTCCCCTCCAGGCTGATGCCGACGAGTTTTTGCGCCTCGACGGCGAATTCCATCGGCAGGTGTTGCAGCACTTCCTTGCAAAATCCGTTGACGATCAGGGCGACGGCTTCTTCCTCGTTCATGCCCCGTTGCTGGCAGTAAAAAAGCTGGTCTTCGCCGATTTTGGAGGTTGTGGCCTCGTGCTCCAGCATGGCCGAGGCGTTTTTACTTTCAATATAGGGGACGGTATGCGCCCCGCACCGGTCGCCGATCAGAAGGCTGTCGCATTGGGTGAAGTTCCGGGCGTTATCGGCGGAGGGCATCATTTTGACAAGCCCCCTGTACGTGCTGTCAGAATGCCCGGCGCTGATGGTTTTCGAAATAATCCGGCTTTTCGTATTCTTGCCGATATGGAGCATTTTTGTGCCTGTGTCGGCCTGTTGGTAATTATTTGTGATCGCCACGGAGTAAAACTCGCCTTGTGAGTTATCTCCCTTCAGAATGCAGGACGGATATTTCCATGTAATTGCGGAGCCGGTTTCCACCTGTGTCCAGGAAATTTTGGAATTCCTCCCTTCACAAATACCGCGTTTGGTCACGAAATTATAGACCCCGCCTTTGCCATCCTCGTCCCCAGGATACCAGTTCTGCACCGTTGAATATTTGATCTCCGCTTCTTCATGGGCAATTAGCTCCACCACGGCGGCGTGCATCTGGTTTTCATCACGCATGGGCGCGGTGCAGCCCTCCAGATAAGACACGTAAGCCCCTTTATCAGCAATGATCAAAGTGCGCTCAAACTGCCCCGTATTCATTTCATTGATGCGGAAATAGGTGGAGAGTTCCATCGGGCAGCGTACGCCTTCCGGCACGTACACGAACGAGCCGTCCGTAAATACGGCGGAATTGAGGCAGGCATGTTTGTTGTCATGAAACGGCACAACCGTTCCCAGATATTTTTGTACCAGTTCCGGATGTTCCTGCACAGCCTCAGAGATTGAGCAAAAGATCACTCCTGCTTCTTTCAGTTTTTCCTTAAACGTTGTGGCTACGGAGACGGAGTCAAACACCACATCCACAGCCACGGCATTTTGCGTACCCTCTACCCCGGCCAGAATTTCCTGCTCTCTGAGAGGAATTCCTAATTTTTCGTAGGTTTCGAGAAGTTTGGGATCAACTTCATCCAGAGATTTCGGACGGTTTCCGGTTTTTGGGGCGGCATAATAATATGCGTCCTGATAATCAATGTCTGGAAACTTCAACTTTGCCCAGCGTGGCTCCGGCATTTTCAGCCAGCGTTCATAGGCCTTTAAGCGCCACTCCAGAAGCCAGGACGGCTCTTCCTTTTTTTCGGAAATAAAGCGGATAATGTCTTCATTCAGGCCTTTTGGTGCTTTTTCGGATTCGATATCCGTCACAAAGCCTGCGCTGTACTTCTCCAATGCGGCAACCTGTTCAATGGTTTCTGCTTCGATAGATGATGACATGTCTCTCTCAAACTCTCTTTTTTATATCTGTCTGTGGCTGTACCTGCGTCATATCATGAATAGTTACGGCTTCCAGAGCGTTCTTAATGGCAAGATTAACCCGGTTCCAGCGGCCATGCATCGCGCAGGTCGGCGCAAATTCACAGCCATCCCCCGTATCTTCGACGCAGGCTGTCAGGGCGATCGGGCCGTCCAGAGCCGTGATCACGTCCTTGATACTGATTTTGTCAACGCCTCTGGCCAGTTGATAACCACCCTTTACGCCGCGTATGGAAGTGACTATATGGGCTGCGGAAAGCAACTTCAGTACCTTTGCAACAGTTGGTTCCGGCAATCGCGTTTCTTGCGCCAGCAAGGACGCCGATACCGATTCATTTTCATGAGTATCAAGCGCACCAATAATAACAACGGCGTAATCCGCCAATTTGGACAATTTCAACATATTAATTTATTGTATAATAAACAGGACAAAAAATGTACAGATTAAATTGTGGTAAAGTCAAATCTTTTTAAGCTTTTTTAAAGATTGCTGCGCTAATCTGAAACAACATAAGGGAGCGAGGCTATAAAATGGATACATCTAAATCAGACTTTTTATCTGCGATTCAGCCGGAAGTTTCCGCAGCCGTTATCTACGAGCAACTCGCACAAAAAGCATTGGAAATTGAAGGCGTTGAAGCTCTCACCCCAATGGTTTAATTCCTTTTTTATCAGTTATATGCACATTCCAGTCTTTTTTAGGACATAATTATTGCGTTTTATTGCTGTCTAAGATAATTTTTAAAAAAAATGAAAGATTATCAATGAGGCTGCTTGTTCCCGCTTTTTCTCTAACTCTATTTTTGAGTGCTTTCCTCTTATTCGGTGTGCAGCCTTTGTTCAGCAAAATGGTACTCCCTTATCTGGGCGGTTCGCCGATGGTCTGGAATACTGCCATGGTTTTTTTTCAGGCCATGTTGCTTGCAGGCTATGGTTACGCTTATTTTAGTTCCAGACTAAAAAGTGTGAGGCTTCAACTCGGGATACATGCAGTTATTTTCCTGGTTTTTCTGTCGTTTTTACCCTTTTCAATTAATAAAGAAGATATCCCAAGTGATATTACAAACCCTACACTGTGGCAGATTGGGATGATGCTGGCCACAATAGGCCCTCCATTTTTTATTTTGGCGGGCTGTGCTCCTTTATTGCAAAGCTGGTTTGCAAAATCAAACCACAAGGATGCACATAATCCTTATTTTTTATATGCGGCCAGTAACGTTGGCAGTATGCTGGCCCTGCTGAGTTATCCTGTCATTACAGAACCATTATTGGGAATAACAGAACAGGTATATATATGGTCAGGTCTGTATGTACTATTAATATTGATGATAGTTATATCCGGACTTTTGGTTATTAAAAATCCCAACAAGATTATAGAAAAAGTTATATCTTCAACAGAAACATCAGAGAACATTGAAAAACCAACATGGAAAA
This sequence comes from uncultured Alphaproteobacteria bacterium, assembly GCA_937124505.1. Taxonomy (GTDB): domain Bacteria; phylum Pseudomonadota; class Alphaproteobacteria; order Micavibrionales; family Micavibrionaceae; genus JACKIP01. Next base: position 1,632 of record CAKZKV010000160.1, on the reverse strand, counting down.
TCCGCGGGTTATGGTTAGTTCTGGCTTTTGTTCCATCCAGTTTAATGCTTGGTGTTACCACATACGTTACAACAGATATCGCCTCTGTTCCCTTGCTGTGGATTATCCCTCTGGCAATATATGTTGGAACTTTTATCATCGCTTTTGCAAATAAGCGAATTGTTTCGACTGAGACAATGTCATTCTTGCACGTTATAGCTTTGATTATGGTTTGTATGGGAACGTTTTTATCTGTAGTGACCATAAAAGAAATCTACTTGGGTATGCAGATTATAATTGTTGCTGTTATTACGCTTTCTTGTCATATGCGCCTTGCAGATTCCAAGCCTCACTCAAGCCATTTAACCGAGTTTTATTTTCTGATGTCGTTGGGAGGTGTTCTTGGTGGTATTTTTAATGCACTTATTGCACCTCTTATTTTTACGCAGACATGGGAATATACAATTATTTTGATATTGTCAGCTTTCTTAGTTAATCCTGCGGCTCTCAAGCTTGAAGTTCAGACAAGGAACTTTTTTAAGGATGGCATTTTGTTATACAAAATCATACCGTTAGTTTTTTTTCTTGCGTTCGGATCCCTTGTATTTTTATTCAAGACAAGTGAAACTACTGCAAATCCCACCCTGTACACAGGTCTCATTCTTGTTTGTATGCTGGCTCTTCTTTTTATTTATAATTTACGTTTTGTTTTTGCATGCATAGTTACCATAGCTCTTTTGAACTTTCCGGTTCATTCTTTACAAAAAGATCCACAATCCCTCAACGGGGAAGCAATTTTTGTTAAACGTAATTTCTTTGGAACAACCCTGGTTATTGACAATGATAATTTACGCTCCATGAAGCATGGAACGACAATTCATGGGCTGCAGTCAAAAAACACTCCATTGGAGCCCATAGGATATTACGCTCGAGAAACTTCGGTGGGAGAGGCCTTTACCTATTTTACTGAAAATGACCTTAAGAAAAAAGTTGGAATTCTTGGATTAGGAACGGGTGGCCTGGCCTGCTATACAGCGCCAGATCGGGAGTTCGAATTTTTTGAAATCGATCCTGATGTTGTCGCGCTTTCAGAAGAACATGGTCTATTTACTTACCTGAAAAAATGCGGGAACCCATATAAAATTATTATTGGAGATGCGCGACTGAAAGTACAAGAAGTGCCTGATGGCTACTATGATCTATTGATGGCGGATGCTTTCAGTTCTGATAATATTCCCGTTCACCTGATGACGGAAGAAGCAATCGCTCTTTATTTAAAGAAGATCAAGGATGATGGTGTTTTACTCATTCACATAAGCAACCGGCATATTGATCTGCGTCCTGTTTTGGCTACCATTGCAAAGAATCTAGGGCTGAATATAATCTCTAAAAAAAGTATTGATTTTGATACAGAACTTCAAGCTGGAAAAACTATTTTTCCAACAAACTTAGTTATTATATCAAAACGACCAGAAGTTATTGAGCCTCTGAAAAAGCAGGGCTGGGAGCAGCCTACAGAAACAGATCCTGTTTATCACTGGACCGATGAGTATGTGAATATTCTTGCTGCATTTAAGTTTTACCGTTCTTTAACGGGTAAAGGAGACGGTATGAATTGATTGCCACGGCAACGTGGACTGGGGATAAATGATC
>CAKZKV010000159.1 GCA_937124505.1 uncultured Alphaproteobacteria bacterium | reverse complement strand
CCTTGATCTGGTCGTGCGCACCGAAGCGGATTTAAGTGACGACATGAAACTTGAAATGCGCCGAAACTACGCAAATGTCCTGCGCTATGGCGATCTTGCGGGCGAATTAAGCTTTCAGGGAGAAAAAGCCAGCTTTGTCAAAATTCTAACGCGCACAGAAACACACAGGGAAAATATAAAATTCATGACTTAGCCCTTTACAAAAGGCCGAAACTTTTGTTCACTCTAGTCACTTTTAATCTTTACCTCGGATATATACTAAAAATGATCAGAAAAATTGGGATTTTGACAAGTGGTGGCGACTGCGCCGGATTGAACGCCGTGATACGCTCTGTTGTTCACGCTGCGCACAGAAAGGGCTGGGAAACAATCGGGATTCTGGACGGAACCGCCGGGCTTCTATACGACCCGCCGCAAGTACGAACCCTCAGCCCGAATGACTTTGACGGCAACGTTCTGCGTCAGGGCGGAACCATTCTGGGAACCACGAACAAGGGTAATCCCTTTGCTTTCCCTATGGAAGACGGCTCTACCAAAGACCGTTCCGGCGAAATCGTCTCCAGTTTCCACAAACTGGGACTGGACGCGGTGGTCGGTATCGGCGGGGACGGCTCTTTTGCCATCCTCAGCAAACTGGCCGAACAGGGTGATATCAACATGGTCGGCATCCCCAAAACCATCGACAACGATATCGGACAAACAGAAACCTCAGTCGGGTTCGATACGGCTGTTTCCGTTGCAACTGAAGCTCTGGATCGCCTGCAACCAACCGCTGCCTCGCATGACCGGGTCATGATTCTCGAAGTCATGGGACGTGATGCCGGGCATATTGCCCTGAACGCCGGGATTGCCGGTGGCGCAGACGTGATTCTGATCCCGGAAATCAAATATGACCTGAATAAAATTGCCGAAAAAATCAAAAGCGTGAAGCAATCCGGGCGCAATTTTGCGCTGGTTGTGGTCTCCGAAGCCGTCAAAACCGAAAGCGGCGAAAAATTTGAAATGACCTATTACGGCGGCGAAAAACGCTATGGCGGGATTGGCCAGTACTTTGCATCAAAAATTGCAGAAATGACCAACTTCGAAACACGCGTGACGGTGCTCGGGCACGTCCAGCGTGGCTCTCCACCAACCTATAATGACCGCGTTCTGGCCACAGCCTTCGGGGTCAAGGCCGTGCAACTCATTGATGAAGGCAAGTTTAACCGCATGGTGGCCTGGCAAAACCGCCAGATTGTGGATGTTGCCATTGCAGATGCAATTGCGGCCTATCAACAGGTTGATATAAATGATACACTCGTTCAGACGGCACGTGCGCTCGGCATCTGTCTGGGAGATGAATAAACAAAACACAGGACTGAATTGAATGTATTACGTACAGCAATCCTTAGGCAAAAATGAAGAACTGATTCACGTTGGCCATTTTCACTGGATGTACACGGTAGGGGCCATCACACATATTATATGGGGGATTGTTCTCTGTATTATTGTCCTTGTTGGCTCCTATATGTTCCAGACACAGGTCATGGGCTATGAAGATAACGGCTTTCTAGCATCCATCCAGACATCTCACGTTGGCGTCAGGCTTCTGGCCTTCCTGATGATTGTCTATGGATTGTTATCTTTTGCCCGCATGATGATCGTCAAAATCACAACCGAAATCGCCGTCACAAACACACGCCTGATCTACAAACGCGGCCTGATCGCCCGGCAGGTTGGGGAAATCGCCGTCGACCGGATCGAAGGTGTCAATTTCCTGCAAGGCCTTCTCGGACGGATGCTGAATTATGGACGTGTGGTCATCCGCGGAATGGGTGTCGGGGAATTGATTCTCCCGCCGATCGCAGACCCGGTCCTTTTCCGCAAAGCCATTGACAAGGCAAAGAACAGCTAAAGACGAGCCTGCATTATGGTAAAATTTTTACTCACTGCTTTCTTTTGCATTTTTGTTACCTTACCTGCCTATGCCACAGACAAAGAGTCCGTTTATGAACGCGTCATGCGTACGGGAACAATTAAATGTGGATATGGCTTATGGTCGATATACCTTGATAAAAACCCAAATACCGGAGAAATGTCAGGTATCTTCTATGATTACATGGAAACTCTGGGCGACAGACTAAGCCTTAAAATAGAATGGACAGAGGAAATTGGGTGGGGGGATTTCATAGCAGCACTTGAAAATAATCGCTTTGATGCCTATTGCACAATCGTTGGCTATAACGCTGAGCGCGCACGAGAGATTGATTATCTCTCTCCTCTCTTTTATTTGGGGGCCGATGCCTTCGTAAAAGCCGGAGATACACGATTTGATAATAATATACAGGGCGCCAATGCTCCCGATGTAACGATGGCGACCATTGAAGGGGATTTGTACAGTAAAATTTCAGTACGCGATTACCCTCTGTCACAAAAATACGAAATGCCGCAACTTGCCACACAGGCAGAATTATTTCTAAGCGTCGCAAATGGGAAAGCTGACATTACCATCACAGAAACCAGCGCCGGAGAAGAATTTATGGAATCAAATCCGGGAAAAATCCGGTAGTGGGTCAGTTTGAAATCTTCTTTTTATAAGACCCACGCTTTTTTGGGACTTCCCGCGCTTCAATCAAAGCCACAAGATCATTCATACTCCAAAGCTTGTCTGTAACGCCAGCTTCCATTGCAGGGGTAACGCGCAGAGAACCGTGAATTTTCACGAAATTATAATACATTGCATTCAGGGCGAAGGCGTGGGCATGGTTTTCAACTTTTTTGCTGAAAGCATTTGTCAGGCGTGTAAACCGGCGCATGTGCATCCGCAATGTCAAATTCTGGCGCTCGATATAGCTTGTTGAAACATGGGCTTTGTCAGGCCTTCCGGTTATTTTGTCCTTGCGGCATCCCACACATTCCGCAGGGCTGTAACGCTTCTGGCCCTCTACCGTGCTGCCATAGATTTTAACCAGCATGGCGTAATCAATATCCGCGCCGAAAGCTTGCTCTACAGCTTCCAGATAGGATTTGTGGCCGTCACTGGTCAGTTGAACGCGGTTGGTAAGACGCGCGGCCAGATCGCACATAAAGGCTTTGGCCGAATCTGCATCCCGGTTCCCGATAAACCATGACGGCATAAGCTTTGTATCCGCACAAAAAGAAACCCAAGTCCAAACATCGCCAGCTTCGCCTTCCATGCCATCCGGCACGTTCTTTTGCTTGCTGTAAACGAATGACCAGATTTCATCAACTTGAAGCCGTTTGCAGGGAAGATTGCGAAAAGCGGCGTCCTGATATTCAGAGAATATTGTACCTGCATCGACAAGCAGCTTGGCTACGGTGTTCTTGCTGGCCCCTGTAACCCGCGTAATTGCGCGTATAGACATACCCTCGCAAAGCATTTGGAGAATTTGGGCGCGTTTCTGTGTATCAAGCTTATTCATACTCATAGTATATGACCTTACATTCTTACCGTCAAGTAAAAAGAGTCAGTTTAAAAATAGACAAAAAGATAAAAGATTCGACTCATCTCATTAAAAACATTACTCTTTTTGCTACATTAATGGTTAATATCGCAATTTTGCGATAAATACACAAGCTAAAATATAGCAAAATTGTAATGAAATGTGGACATTCAAGTGTTATACTGATAAAGAAGGAAAAAATGAGGTAGCAGAATGGTACTGTTCGCTTCCAGAGGATATGCGAGGTAAAGTTCTTGCCCGTTTGAATTATTTAAAGATGGTTGCAAAAAGCCAATGGAGGCATCCCTACGCAGAACATGAATCAGGAGGAAGCCCGGAGTCTTATGAAATAAAATTTAAGATGAAGTCGAAAATGGAGCATCGAATTTATGGGTATTTTATCGAAGAAGAAAAGATATTTGTGATGTGCAACGAGGGGGTAAAGAAAGACAAGAAAGACAACAAGCGTGGGTTTGAGAAGGCAGCAAAAAGGAGAATTGAAATTGAAAACGGAGAAAGGACAACAGTCGAATATGATTTCTTACCTTCGTCCGATAATTGAGCAAATTAAGAATAAGAAATTCAGGGATGCTTATCTATCGGAAAGCGTGAGGATATTTTTAGCTGCGCAAATTAGAAGTTTGCGCGGGGATAAAACGCAGAAAGAATTTTCAGAAATTTTAGGTGTGCCACAAAGCACCATATCATCCCGCTATGAAAACCCGGAGTATGGGAACCTTACTCTCCAAACACTTTTAGATATAGCATCAAAACTTGATGTCGCTCTTGTTGTTCGTTTTGTTACATTTCCTGATTTTTTAAAAATGACAAATGACTTTTCAGAAAAAGCGCATTGTCCCGCTTCATATAACGAAAAACAATTCGAGGGATTTATAGAATCCATGGAGACAAGAAAAAGCCCTTTAACTCTCATTGGATCTGGAATTTATGGTAGAGACTATGGGCAGGAAACAGGAGTCCATAAAAGATCAATAGAGGACTCGCCCAAGCCATATGAAATGCCTCATCTATTGCCAACCCAAGAAAAAAGGACTTCAGCACATGGATTTGCGTAAAATTGTAGCCAGCAGAACAATTCGGTTTTTTGCTGCGGAGTCCGGCGGAGTTTATATGCCGGATGCTGCCGTACTTTTGAAAGAAAAATTTAGATTTATGCGTGTACCTGAAACATATGAAGATTATCAAGATTCAGAGAAACGTAAATTTATGCACGGTACTTTTAAAGGAACTGTAATAGAAAGTATAGAGGTGCATCCAGACGGGGTTGTTGTAGATACAAAGGCAAACACCAGTATCTCAGATGAATTTATTGATGAAATGATTGACCTTGTTACTAAAGAACTAAACTTCTCTCTGGTCGAAATGCCCAATACAAAGAGAACGTATGTAAGTGAGGTAGAAGTTTTTCTTGATAAAGAATTAGATGAGGCGTTTAAAGGATTTAATGCTGCTTGTAAAAAGATAAATGATACCGTCTCTGGCTACGCGGATAGTATTTCCTCTTTTCAACCAACTGGGTTAATAATTGATTATGATAGAACAGCAAGTCCACATTTAAGCCCACATTCGTTTATTTTGGATAGGAGAAGGGCGGCTTCATTTGACACTAAAATTTACTATTCAATCGCTCCGCTTCCAACCGATGTACACTTAGAAGTGATAAAAGATATAGAAGGGGCTTTTTAGTCCTCTTTCCATCGTTCCTTAGCCGCTTTTTTAGCAATAGCCTTGCGTTCATCCGGCGTAAGGCTTTTTGCTCTGGCCGCGCCGCCCTTCTTACCAAGAGCGACAGCAGCCGGGTCTTTGCCGTCATCCGGCGTTTTATCCTCGACTTCGCCAGTGGCAATGTCCATTATCAGCTTGGCTAACTGGGAAGGGTCACGTGGGCGTTTTATGCGTTTATCGGTCATACAGCTATTATGGCACGGTTTGTCCAGAGGGTAAATTTTCTAAATTTCAAACTGACCCACTACCAAAAATCCGCAAAGTTGAATATGACGGCCTTTTAATGACCGCGCCTGTCTCTATTGCACTACGTGGAGGTGAATACAGATTTCAGCGGATGCTGGATATCGCCTCCCTCGAAATGATTAATGACGGCACATTAGCCAAAATTCTCGACAAATATGACCCTGAACGCCGTATCAATTTTGATATTCAGCCTCAATATAAGCTGAAAAAATGATGAAAAATTTTTCTGTCTTTCTATTATGCCTTATTATTAATTTCTCAGTCTCTGCCGCAGATGAACCTGCTTTTGAACGCATTATGCGCACCAATACAATTCGTTGTGGATACATTATTTACCCGCCACAACTGATTAAAGACGTTGCCACAGATGAAATATCAGGCTTTGCTCATGATATCATTGAATATATTGCCGGAGAATTAAACTTAAAGGTTGAATGGGTTGAAGAAACTGGTACGGCCTCTATGATTGAGAGTCTAAAAAACGGACGGTTTGACCTGCTTTGTAATCCTGTCTGGACGAGTACGCCGCGTGCCCGTGAGGCATATTTTACTACCCCTGTTTTCTTTACGGCTGTGCATGCTTATGCACGTGTAGAAGATACCCGCTTTGACCAAAATATAGAAAAGCTGAATAATTCTGAGTATAAAATAGCCGTTATGGACGGAAGCTCGTCTCCTGTTATTGCTGCAACTGATTTTCCAAAAGCACAAACTGTATCCTTAATGGAATTAACTGATTTCACTCACCTCTTATTAGAAGTTTCCACGGGAAAGGCAGACGTCACCTTTTCTGAAAAAGCCCAGGCGGAGGATTTTCTAAAAATGAATCCGAACAGCATCCGCCGCATTCCATTGAAACGCCCTGTTCGTTTATTTGGGAATGCTTATATGATGGCAAGAGGTGAAAATGATTTGCAAAATATGCTCAATACTGCACTTTTCAATGCACAAAATAACGGGGCAATCGATCGCATTCTAGATGAATATGAACACTACCCCAATAGTTATTATCGTCTAAGTGTTCCTTATGCTCCGGAGAAATAGAAATACAATTTTTACCTTGGTGCCTTGGCGCCTTGGTGGTAAAAATTAAAAGATGATAGAATTTATGACGATCTACGGTTACCCTCTCTTATGGATGTTGTTACATATGGGCATCCTGATCGGGGCGTTGCTGTTATCCGTTGCTTACCTGACCTATTTTGAGCGCAAAGTTCTTGGTGCCATGCAGCGCCGTCAGGGGCCATCAACTGTTGGCCCGCTCGGCCTCCTACAGCCCATTGCCGATGGATTAAAACTTTTCTCCAAGGAAACCATCATCCCGACGCAATCCCACCGCATCGTTTTCCTGATTGCGCCGATGCTGCTATTTATGCTGGCGCTCGTCGCCTGGGCGGTGATTCCCGTTGACGCAAAACTGGTGCTGTCTGACATCAATGTTGGCATTCTCTACCTGTTTGCCATCTCCTCCATGGGCGTTTACGGCGTGATCATGGCGGGCTGGGCCTCCAATTCCCGTTATGCCTTTCTGGGTGGCATGCGCTCCGCCTCGCAAATGGTGTCTTATGAAGTCTCCATGGGGTTGATCGTCATCAGCGTCCTGCTGGTCACGGGCTCCCTGAACCTGACAGAGATCGTCATGGCCGAGCGCCCGTTTTGGGTGCAACTCCTTCTCGTGCCGATGTTTGTTGTCTTTCTGATCTCCATTCTGGCGGAAACCAACCGCGCCCCGTTTGACCTGCCCGAAGGCGAATCGGAGCTTTCCGGCGGCTTTATGGTCGAATATTCTGCCATGGCCTTTGCCCTGTTCTTCCTTGGCGAATATGCCAATATGATCCTGATGTCCGCCATGACGGTTGTGCTGTTCATGGGTGGATGGCTGCCGCCCCTGTCGCTTCCGATCTTCGAAATGGTTCCCGGAATCATCTGGTTTGCCCTGAAAACGGCGCTGATTTTATTCTTCTTCATCTGGGCCCGCGCCACCTTCCCGCGTTACCGCTATGACCAGTTGATGCGCCTCGGATGGAAAATCTTCCTGCCTTTTACCCTGCTGTGGATTGTCCTGATGTCAGGATTGCTCCTCGCTTTTGATGCGCTACCATAAGGATTGAGACGAACCATGAAATATTTCCTGAATTCTTTCCTTCTCACTGAAATTTTAAAGGGTATGTTTTTGACCCTGAAATATTTCTTTGTCATGCCACAGGTCACGATCAACTACCCCTATGAAAAAGGCCCGCTTTCTCCGCGTTTCCGCGGCGAACACGCCCTGCGCCGCTACCCGAACGGGGAGGAACGCTGCATTGCCTGTAAACTCTGTGAGGCCATCTGCCCGGCTCTGGCGATCACCATTGAGGCCGAACCACGCGAAGACGGCTCCCGCCGCACGACCCGGTATGACATTGATATGACCAAGTGCATTTACTGCGGCCTGTGTCAGGAAGCCTGCCCGGTGGACGCGATTGTCGAAGGCCCGAACTTTGAATTCGCCACAGAAACCCGCGAAGAACTTTTTTATAACAAGGAAAAATTACTCGCCAATGGTGATCGCTGGGAGGCGCAAATCGCCAGAAATCTTGCAGTCGACTCTGCCTATAGATAATTGACCTCTCAGGTTTTAAACTATCCGAACACGGAAACATCAGGAACATCAAAAAGCCGCGCAGCGTCATCATAAACAGGAAGTCGGGAAGAAAGGAAGATTGTGGGAGATTCTTTTTTAATCTTCTGATCTTCCTTTCTTCCTGTAATAAAAGCCTGCGGCGCTAGAAACCTGGTGTCTTCGTGTCTTGGTGGTTCAATCAAAATTCTATTCTAATACCTGTTCACAATCGGATAGCGCCGGGAGCGTCCGCCAAACGATTTTGTGGTCAAATTCACACCGGGGCAGGCTTGACGCCGTTTATATTCCGCGCCGTGCAGCATTTTATACACTTTTTGAACCAGCGCCCGCTGAAATCCGTCATTGATAATGTCTTCCTGACCGTCCTCCCCCTCAATCATCCGCTCAAGAATCTGATCCAGCACATCATAAGGCGGCAGAGAATCCTCGTCTTTCTGGTTCTCGCGCAGCTCCGCCGTCGGCGGCCTGACAATAATCCGTTCCGGAATCAGTGACCCGTCCTGACCCGTCTCCGCGCCAAAAGCTAAATCCGGCTTCCAGAGATTGCGCAGCAGGGCCAATTGAAACACTTTGGTTTTATACATGTCCTTCAATGGATTAAACGCCCCGCACATATCCCCGTATAACGTCGCATATCCCGCGGCCAGCTCCGACTTGTTGCCTGTAGAAAGCAACAGCGCGCCGGTTTTATTGGACAGGCTCATCAGTGTCAGCCCCCGCGCCCGCGCCTGCATATTTTCATGCGCCAGCCCGTCCAGCCCGTCTATCATCTCCTCAAAGGCCGCCATGGCCGGGGCAATGGGAATGGCCTCATAAGAAATCCCCAGATTTTCTGCCAGTTGAATCGCATCCTCATTGCTCGCATCTGAGGTAAACCGGGAGGGCAAAAGCACCGCATGCACGTTTTCAGGTCCCAGCGCATCTGCGGCGATGACCGCCGTCAGCGCACTGTCAATCCCGCCTGACAGACCTAACAACACCGTCTGAAACCCGCTTTTGAGAACATAATCCCGCAGGCCCAGAACAACCGCCTGGTACATCGCTTTATTCGTTTCCGGATAAACGTCCAGATCGCCGCTCACCACAGGGGCGATCTCCTCTTCAAAAGCCTTGAGCTGATACACGACTTCTCCCGAAGACGACATCAAAAAGCTTGCACCGTCAAAAACCAGTTCATCCTGACCACCAATCAAATTCACATATAGGAGCGGTAATCGCGTCTCCCTGACCCTTTTAGAGGCCTCATTGACCCGAATATGATACTTTTCCGTTTCAAAGGTACTGCCATTCGGCACGATCAGGATTTCTGCTCCTTCTTGTCTGAGGTGCTTTGCGACCTTTGGCGCCCAAAAATCCTGACAGATCATAATCCCCAGTTTATGCCCCCGAAACATAACCGGTTCAGGCAGCGGACCATTTGCAAAAATCCGCGCCTCATCAAATACACCATCATTGGGCAGATCACATTTCAAGATGACGTGAATATGCCCCTTCTCAATCAAAAAGGCCGCATTATAAAGCTGTCCGTCGACCTTCCACGGCGCACCGATCAGAACAGCCGTTTCCTTCTCTTTGTTGTGCGCGGCAAAATCTTCAATACTCTCCCGCACGTCCTTGATAAAACGTTCACGAAAGACAAGGTCTTCCAGAGGATATCCGGTATAAACCATCTCCGGAAAGACGATCAGATCGCACGTCCCCTCCAGATTCTTCCATATCCTTTCGATTCTACGGCGGTTCCCCGAAATATCCCCCACAACCGGATTGATCTGGGCCACGACAAGTTTTAAATTTTGCAACATCCAGTTAATTTAGTCTATCTTGCAAACAACATCGATAGTTTTTTCTTGCGAAAAACTTGCAATTAACACCAGATTTGCGTATATTTATAGTAATTACAAAAGGATTTTAATATGGCAGTTACAGCTATGGCGCAAGCCGCACCTGACGTTCTAGGGGCAGATTCATTTGCAGAAATAGGCGCTCCAGAGAGAGAGAGAGAGAGAATAATGGCCGAAAGAGCTGCTGAAGCTGCCTCAGGGGCTATTATTGACCGTGGTCTTGAGTCCCTGAAACCGACAGAATTCAGATACGGTTCCAGATTAAACATGGAGCAAGGAGGAAGCGTTCTGGAACAGGTTCTGAACCATCCTGAAAGACTGGCAGACATTGCCTCGGATCCTGAAAAACTGGCAAAACTGGAGCAGGATCTGGATAACGTTGAAAGAACGCAAAATGTTCTGGATAGAGTTCTTGGCGGCACTCTTCAATTAGGTGACATGGGGAGAACACAATTGCGAGAAATTTCTCTGGAACTTGGCAACCTGCACCAGGTACCTAGAACGCTGGTTCACACCATGCGTCTATGGACCATGAATGAGCGTAACGGCGGTGCCGATCTCATAATCGACGGTGACCACGCCCCCAGAATCCCCTCGTTAGAAGACGCGACACATGATCTTGAAATTCACAAAACAGAACGTGAGCAAGGGATTGCAGTGGCTACTTACGATCAAAACAGAATTGACAAAGTTCTGACCGAAGGTCCACAAACGCCGAAATTTGAGCCGGAACTCGAAGCACTGATTAACACACCGACAGCGGAACAAAAGTTTCTGATGTAACAATGCTTCTGGTACATGAATTCTAAAAACCCGCATAAGCGGGTTTTTTTATCAATTGTGATAAGATCGCGCCCTCCCCTCATATCTCTGGAACAAACTGAGTTAGACGCGATATCTCAATATATTACAAGAGGTTAAGCGCTCTTTTGAAATGCTTTCAGTTCGTCAGCCACCAGAAACGCCAGTTCCAGAGACTGGTTAGCGTTCAACCGCGGGTCACAGGCCGTATGGTAACGGTTGGCGAGATCTTCATCGCTGACCTGATATGCGCCGCCGGTGCATTCGGTCACATCCTGTCCTGTCAGTTCAAAATGCACACCGCCGGGCCATGTGCCTTCGGTTTTATGAACCGCGAAGAAGTCCTTCACCTCAGAGAGAATATTCTCAAACTTGCGTGTTTTATAGCCGGAGAATGACTTTTCAACATTGCCATGCATCGGGTCACACGACCACACAACCTTGCGACCTTCTTCCTTGACACGGCGCACCAGAGGCGTGAGATTGGCTTCCACGTTGCCGGCCCCCATCCGGGCAATCAGGGTCAGACGCCCCGCTTCGTTTTCCGGATTGAGGATATCAATCAGTGAAATCAGTTCATCCGGGGCCATTTGCGGCGAGCATTTCAGGCCGAGCGGGTTATGAATACCGCGCACAAATTCAATCTGGGCGTTTTCTGCCTGATGCGTCCGTGCACCGATCCACAGCAGATGCCCGGATGTGTCATACCAATCCCCGGTCAGGGAGTCCGTGCGGGTCAGAGCCTCTTCATACGGCAGCAACAATGCCTCATGAGACGTATAGAATTCCGTTTCGCGAATCGCCGGAACCGTTTCGCTAGTGATGCCACAGGCAGCCATGAATTTCAGCGTTTCATCAATGCTTCCGGCCATACTTTCAAAGCGTTCTGCCAATGGCGAATCCTTTACAAATTCAAGATTCCACTTGTGAATCTTGTTCAGATCGGCATATCCGCCACGCGCAAAGGCGCGCAGCAGGTTCAGCGTCGCCGCGGCCTGATGATAAGCATCCAGCATGCGCTTCGGATCGGGAATCCGCGCCTCTTCAGTAAATTCAATGCTGTTGATAATGTCCCCGCGGTAAGACGGCAGCGTTTGCCCGTCCAGCGTTTCCATGTCGCTGCTGCGTGGTTTGGCAAACTGCCCGGCCACGCGGCCAACCTTCACGACCGGCAGACCGCCTGCAAACGTCATCACGACCGCCATTTGCAGCAACACACGGAATGTATCACGGATTTTATTGGCGCCGAATTCCTCAAAACTCTCCGCGCAATCGCCTCCTTGCAGCAGGAATGCTTTGCCTTCCGCCACGTTGGCCAGTCTAGCCTTCAACGTGCGGGCCTCTCCGGCAAAGACCAGCGGCGGCAATTTGGCAAGTTGCGCCTCGGTTGCTGTTAAAGCATCCGCATCGGGATAATTCGGGAGTTGTAGCGCTGGCTTCTCTCTCCAGCTTTTGGGGGTCCATGTCGTCATGTGACTGGTTTAGCGTAAATGAAACGAAAAGGGAATATTATTCTTCAAAAGCTTCTTCGCATCGCCCAAGAAACATAAAGACTTCTTTAGAATAACACCCTGAGTAACAAGTTGTCATACTTACCCTTTCAGTTTCACTCACATACTTCGTATCGTATTTTATAATACCGGATGGAGATGCATGTATTTTACAGCACCTTTCGCCATCTTCTGTGTTTCTGAAACTACATGTCCATTGTGCTTTATAATCGTAGCCATAAAAATGAAGCAGCGCGTACAAAAACAGGATAAAAATAGAAAATGATAATAAGTGCCTGGCCACTATCTTATCTTTAGTAAGTCCTCTCCACCATTTCATCAGGCCTATCCAGATAATGGCTATCAAAAAACAAAATATAATGACAAAAAAACATCCCATAAGCGTGACTGAAAGGGCTATCCGCCCTCGATCAAGAGCCCATAGTAACTTTAGCCCTAATGAAAATAGAAAAAAATGATAGAAAAATATGGCTGCAAATACAGAAAATACTAAAATGGCTGATAATATATTTTTCCAGTTCATTTTCTTGGTATCTTTCAGATAAAAAACTATACTTATCTTCACGCTGCGTTTCGTTTGGCAACGTCCAGCCCCTTGCAAATCCGGTTCGGCAGGCCGGGACCTTCATAAACAAGACCTGTATAGAGCTGGAGCAGCGATGCGCCTGCCTCCAGCTTGTCCTGCGCGTCCTTGACGCTGGCAACGCCGCCAACGCCGATAATCGGCAGTTTTCCACCCGTTAATTGTGCAAAGTTGCGGATCATGTCGGTTGATTTTGCAGCCAAAGGCTGACCGCTCAGCCCGCCGGTTTCTCTGGAGAATTTTTCATCCAGACCGGCAGGACGCTCACAAGTCGTATTCGTCAGGATCAACCCGTCAATCCCGGCCTTCATGACAACCTTTGCAACCTCTTCCTGCTCCGCCTCTGTAAGATCAGACGAAAGTTTCAGCAAAAGCGGCCTGTGATAATCCTGCGCATCGCGCTCTTTGAGCAGTTCATCCAGAAACGGCGCTAATGCTTCTTTCTTCTGCAAATCGCGCAGGCCCGGCGTATTCGGCGACGAAATATTCACGGCCAGATAGCTGGCATGGTCAGACAATTCACGGATGAGGAGTTTATAATCCTCTACCGGATCGCTCTGGTCTTTATTCATGCCGATATTAACGCCGACAATCGCCTCATGGGCGTGTTCCTCCCAATGACGAAACGCCTCAAGGTTTTTCTTAAAGGACTCCAGACCGACATTCGGAAAGCCCAGCCGGTTGATCAGGGCCTTGCTGCCAATATCCCTGAAAATACGTGGCTTCGGGTTGCCGCTTTGCGGTTTGGGCGTCACCGTTCCGACCTCAACAAACCCGAATCCCATATTCAGCATGGCGGGAATAACCTCGGCGTTTTTATCAAATCCGGCGGCGAGTCCCACGGGATTTGGAAATTCAAACCCGAACAAAGACCGTTTTAAAGATGAAAATTTCTGTCTGTGCGGCGGGTAAAGACCTGTTTTCAGGGCTTTAATTCCCACGCCGTGCGCCATTTCGGCATCCATCAGGAACAGGGCTTTCTGGGCGATTTTATACATAGCTTAGTTTTAAAATTTTTGAATTAAAAACACACGCGCTTTTTTATCCGTCATCTGATTTTGCGCCTTCAATTTCCTTTATGGGTTCAGACTCTATATCACGGTTTTGAGAGATGTGCTGCCAGGCAGACGTGACATAAACATACCCTGTGTAGGCTGTGATTCCTGCGGCGAATAAAATCCCCGTCCAGCCGACAAACAACAAATCACGGTTGATATGCCCGACCATCAAAAATCCAAGCGCCAGCATCTGTACCGTGGTTTTCCACTTGGCAATAAACATGACCGGGACTTTCACATCTTTTGCCCCCAGATATTCCCGCAAGCCGGCAATCAGGAACTCCCGCATCAGGATAATCATCACCGGCAAAATCCAGAAACCCGGCAACCGTTCCAGATCAACAAAAACAATCAATAACACCGCAATCAGTATCTTGTCGGCAATCGGATCGAGAAACGTGCCCACAGGCGATGTCACCTGCCATTTGCGGGCAAGATACCCGTCCAGATAATCCGAAATACACATGATGACATAAAGAGCAAGCGCCAGCCATGACGTGATATGCAGGGGAATATACAAAAGCCCGACCAGAACCGGAATCAGGGCAATCCGGCCAAAGGTCAGTAAATTCGGAATGCGTTCTTTGGTAATTTCAATATTTAAAATTCTCATATCCTTATTATAGAGAGATTTTTTGACAAAACGACCCCCTTCTTTTATTGCTATGAAGATGAATGATATTTCCGCCCGAACGAAAGAATCCAACAGCAATGTTTTTGCGCTGTGTGGACTTATTATTTCGCTTTTTGCCTTTTGCCTTGCCGCAACCGCGCCATGGATTCTCGACGAACTGGCCCCGACCAGCGAAACATCTCTGGAAGAAACCGCTGCCGATATGGCCCTGAAAATCAAGAACCACATCACGGCGAAAATCAAGGGGGAAGAAGTCACGATGCAGCAGGAGGAAACCGCATCAAAACACTGGACGGATCATTGGCAAGTGATCCTGATCAGTCTGGGTTTGTCCGGCCTGATCTGCGGGATTATCGCCTTTGTCCGCCACGAACATAAGCGCATGTCTCTGATGGCCATTATTATGGGCATTGCCGCTATTATCGCAACCTATGCCTGGATTGCCTTTGCGGTGGTCATTTTCCTGATGCTGGTCGGCATGATCCTTAATCAACTGGATTTTATTTCGATTTGAATCCTATTCCTGTGGAATACGAAATTTTCCCATCAGCATATGGTGATCCGAGCCCAAAGTCGGGCCGACATCTTTGCTGATCTGATGGATTTCAGGAGAGTAGAACATATGATCAATGGGAATCATCAGAAACGGGAACCTTAAATCACTATGCCAGGTTGTATTCGGAAACCATTTGAAATCATTATATGTCATCTCCGTGTCGCTCAGAAAATCCTGAAACACCCGCGAATAGGGCGTTGTATTAAGATCGCCAACAAAAAGCTTGTAGGGATGCGGGTCTTTCATAATCGCCTGCTTCATAATCAGGAGGTCTTCCGTACGCTCCTTATGTTTGTTGGAACTGGCCGGGCTTTGCGCGTGGATGGAATACAGATGCAATGGCTCCGGCATATCGGGGCGCTGATAGGTCACTTTCATCCCCGGCGTATGACCGTCAATATTCAGGCTGGGAATCTCCTCAACCTTGAACGGGATATGACTTAAGATTGACACGTCATTGAACCGTTGCTTCGGGTTCTCTGGAAACTGGTACGGAAAGTATTTTTCCAGATTTTTCAGCTTATAGAGGGTATGAATGCCGCTTTCCTGAACAACCATAATATCAATATTTTCATGGTTCTCCTTGACCCAGTGTTCGATCTTATCCCAGCTCTGGTTGGGAAACAGCTTGTTATATTGTACGATGGTCAGGTTAGGTGTTTCATTTTGATAGGGAGACGAAAAAACGAATGGATCGGAATAGCTGTTATAAACCGTATAGGTATTCAATAATCCCACCAGAAGCAACAACACTCCTAAAACAGGGCATTGCAGCAGAAGGGCTACAATCCCGAGCAATAATCCTCCCAAGGCATATTGGATAGTGAAATTCACATGTGTATCAAAAAACCAGTGATAAGGCGCGAGCAAAGCCATCACATATCCGTAAAATAACGGCATGGCACAAATCCACAAAAAGATCTGGATGACTTTTTCCATCCCGCAGTTATGGGCGAAAACCTCTCAAAAGAAAAGCTTTTCTGTAACAAGGAATGTCAACATAGGGGACATTATAACTATACTGTCCCCTTTGGGGCTACCCCGCAGCAGCAGCCTTCTCGCTGTTTTCCTGCGGATCACGCAGAACATAACCGCGTCCCCAGACGGTTTCGATATAGTTATCACCATCTGCTGCGTCCTGTATTTTCTTACGCAGCTTACAGATGAATACGTCGATAATCTTGACTTCCGGCTCATCCATGCCACCATAAAGGTGGTTCAGGAATTGCTCTTTGGTCAGAGTAGACCCCTTCCGCAGAGACAAAAGCTCTAGAATCCCGTATTCCTTGCCTGTCAGGTGCAGCGGCTTGCCACCGACTTCAACCGTACGGGAATCAAGGTTCACACGCACTTTGCCCGTGACGATCTCACTATGGGCATGCCCCTGAGAACGGCGGACAATCGCCTGAATACGGGCGACCAATTCGGCCTTGTCAAATGGCTTAATCAGGTAATCATCCGCACCAAGACCCAACCCTTTAATCTTGTCTTTAATATCTGACAAACCGGACAAAATCAGAATAGGAGTCTCGATTTTCGCGCTCCGCAGATTTTTCAGGACTTCATAGCCGTCCATATCCGGCAGCATCAGATCAAGAATGACGATATCATAATCATAAATCTTGGCGATTTCCTCGCCGTCCTCTCCCATGTCTGTCGTGTCAACCACATAGCCCTGACTTTTCAACATGAGTTCAATACTTTTAGCTGTGGCGCTGTCATCTTCTATGAGCAAAATACGCATTTGGATCCCCTTACAAAGTGATGTCATCAAAAAAATAAAATTTGATGTATTGTTAAACTTTATTAAAAGAATCTTAACAAACATTTAAGATATTAACAAAGATTAATATATAACCCTCTTAAAATACGTCCAAATCGTGATAACATAAATCTATGACCCGCCTTTCGGAAAAATCAGCCGCCGCTCTAAAAACTGTCCCGGATTATGAGGTTTATGGGCGCGTAACAAAGGTACTTGGCCTTTTGGTTGAGATCGCCGGTTTTCCAGAAACACTGGCCATCGGGGCTCATGTTCATTTACGTCCCAGTGATTCGAAAAATATCCCCTGTGAAGTCATCGGCTTCCGGGATGAACGCGCTCTTCTCCTGCCCTTTGGAACGCTGGAGGGAATCGGGCTGGGATGCCCGGCCTTCATCCAAA
>CAKZKV010000158.1 GCA_937124505.1 uncultured Alphaproteobacteria bacterium | reverse complement strand
CCCCGCCAATATGGCAGTGGCGACGGTAAAGGTTTTCCATTTCCAGCAGGTTGGCGGCATCCCATTTGTCCCATCTATCAGGATGCACGTATTCATGCGCCCGCGCTTCGTCGAGTAATTGCTGGATGCAGGCATGAGTCAGGTCTTCATGCATGCGGCGGAACAGAAACGCAATCTGTCCCAGTCGTGATTGATAGGCCCCGTCCGGCATGGCAGTCAGAAAGTCACGTCCCAGCGTTTCACCAATGGCGGCCATGCGTCCAATGTCCCGAAAACGTGTTTTCAGTTCCATGTAGGCGGCGCACACATGGATTTCTTCTTGTCTGGCGGTGGTTTCTTTACGTTTTGGAGGCGCAGGCAGCGCAAGCGGAAAGGCACGCTGAAGCGATCTTAATGAAAAAATTTGTTTAAGCCCTTGTAAAAGGGATTCGAAAAACCGCCTCATAGCTTAACTATATAGGTTTTATGAGAAAGAAAACAGATGGGGGGAAATGAAAAAGCCATATTTTTTTGACAGGAAGAAATGTTTTGACCACTCATCATCCTATTTCAGAGGAAGTGAGATAATAAATCGGGCCCCTTCCTTGTAGTTTGTGTCAAGTTTGATAGAGCCGTGATGCGTCCGTGCGATTTTTTGACAAACGGCCAGTCCCAGTCCAATGCCCTGATAATCCGAGTCTTCTTTATGAAGTCGTCTGAAAATAATGAAAATCTGATCGGCAAATTCCGGGTCGATTCCAATCCCCTTGTCCTCCAGATAGATATCGACCTGATGTTCGTGCTCAATTGCGTACATCAAAATCTTCGGTGGTTGACCGGGGACGTGGTATTTCAAAGCGTTTTCGATTAAATTCTGGAACATATGCATCAGCAGGCCTTCATTGGCCTTTTCCAGAACCGGCATTTGCCTGACGATAACATCGGCCATTTTTTCTTCTATGGTCGGAGCCAGCATGATCAGAACATTGTTAATGGTGGTATTGAGATCAACAAAATCAAACTCAATATGCTTTTGGCCAATTCTGGAATATTCCAGCAAGGTGTCAATCATGGTTTGCGCCGTTTCGGCCCCGTCCGTCATGATTTGAAGCAGTTCTTTTTGCTCTTCATCCATAGAATTTTGAAAAGAACGTTCAATAAGGTTGGCACTCATGGAAATATGGCGAAGCGGTGCTTTCAGGTCATGTGAAATCGTTGCGGCAAAATTTTGCAGATCCTTGTTGGAACGTTCCAGTTCATTTTGCATGGCCTGAAGTTCACTCACGTCACGCCCCATAACTAAAATGTTCGTTTCTTTTTTCACATTCTGGAACCTTACTTTTTTGGTAAACAGGGTTTTTGTGGTTCCGTTTGGAAAGTCAATGGTCTCAAAGGTTTCTGAGTACCCTGTTTCCAGAGCTTGTTTGTCTTTGGCCAGAAATTCTTCCGCTTGTTGGGGGTCAAAGTCTTCTACCGTTGTCGTTCCTATAACGTGGTCTCTTTTTTCTTCCGGGTAAAGTTCCAGAAACGCCGGGTTTGCCATGATGATCCGACAATCGGAATCTTTGACAAGGATCGGATCAGGGATTGACTCCATGACCAGTTCAAGAAATTTGTTCTGCTCTTCTTCTTTCAGTTCTTTTTGCCGTGTTTCTGTAATATCGCGAAAAATACCGAAAATGCCTGTGACGACACCGTCCTCATTCATTTCGGGTTCGCCAAAGGACTGTACCAGACGGATGTCGCCATTCGGGCGGATCAGGCGCAGTTCGAAAAAGAATTCCAGCTTGTCTTCGATTGCCTCTGCTATATACGTTTCGACAGATTTTTGATCATCCGGGTGAAAAAATTCAATGGAGTCTGTTACTGTTGGAGAAAATTCGTCCTTATCCAAACCGTAAATGCGGTAAATTTCATCCGACCAGAAAAGAGTATTGTCGTTCAAATCAATATGCCAATGGCCAATTCCCGCCATTCTTTCTGCCCGCTTCAGCAAACGACGTTGCATATCCAGTGTTTTGTGCTTTTCAGAGGACATTAGTTTTTTATGACTTGATTACCAAAAGCTTTAGAGCAAACAGCGTTTATTTTCGGGCAGGCACGAGGAGCGGAGCATACAAAACGTATGTAAGCGACGAAGTAACGCACCCGAAAAGGAACGATGAACGCTCCAGATCAGAATTATATCATAATGGTTGCGATTTCCTTAACGGGATACAGAAGAAAAATATTATGGCCTTGAAGTCGGTATCGGTATCTATAATCGCTTAATAATCCCATTCCCAGAAAACACCGACATCCGTATCGCCGTTTTGTCCGGCCTTGCTCTCGACCTTGACGTTGGGGGTGACTTCGATTTCAACGGAGGCCGCGCCGGATTTTTCCCCGCTTCCCTGCTCCAGCTCCAGATAGACCTTGTCCGTGATATATTTTCCTGCCCCGACCGTGGCGTCTTCCGTCCCGACACCTTCGACACGGATATCATCCAGACCTGTAATATCCCGCACCGTACCGAGAAGATCAAACCCGCCGCCGCCATGACCTGAAAAACGACTCAGGGTCTGTGCCAGTTGCACCGCCTGATAGGGGGAGATTTTGCTGATATCTTCCCCGAACAGGATATGTGAGAGGACTTCATCTTCCGGCAGGGACGGCGTGGAAGAAAAGGCCAGTTTGGGATCGGCGGCGCGTCCTGAAATCAGGATATGGGCCGTCATGCCGTCTAGATTGGTTGACGTTTTCACGTCAAGATAGGGGGAGGGCGGGATCATGCCCTGAAATCGCAGGATTGCATGGTTAACATCAAAACGTCGTCCCAATTCTTCATACCGGGCGCGGGAGGTTTGCAGTTGTCCATTGACCAGTGGTGAGTCCGCCGTGCCGGTGATATTCAATTCGCCGTTTAGTTCGGCATCCAGCCCCCAACCGCGCACAAAAATGCGGTTATCCGCCTTGAAATCCATCTCCAGATTCAGGCGTTCCATCAGGCTTCTGGTTTTTGCGCCTCTTTGATCTTGTTCCACGATATTCAGGGTCGGGATGCTCTGTTCAAAGCGCTCCGGCAGGATGATCTGAATTTCTTCCGGGGTAATGATGCCCTCCAGATAATAATCCTGTCTTTTTGTCCTGATATTCATATCAGCGTTCAGCCGTGCATCGTACAGATCCCCCTTGAGCAAATGCATATTGGTCATTTTTAAATCGGCGGTGATATCGGGATGACCGGGATCGGAGAGGTTAAACACGCCCTTGCCGGAGAGAGAGCCGCTTTCCGCCGCATCTGTTGCGTTCAGTTTTGAAAGGGTGAGGCTCTGCCCTTTGAAAGTGGCGGCGGCTAGCAGGCTTTTCAGTTCAACATCATTGACCTCATCCTTCACATAGCCATCCTTCAGGGTCAGAGAGCCATCCAGTTCCGGTTTGACGAGATCTCCTGCGATCCGGGCATCCATGTTGACGTTGCCGCGCACGTCATAGTCCTGTCCTAAAAACAGGGGAACCAGTGCGGCAAGATTAAATTGTCCGTCTGTCTTGCCCGAAAGGGCGGCGTTTTCATTAAGCTGGAAAGTAAAGGGCTGGAGGGAGAGGGATACAGGCACGGTGACATCGCCCGATAGAGACCGAATACCTTTTCCCTCTGCCTGAAACAGTGCTGAAGCGCGCATGTCTGCGTAGGTGAGCGTGCCGGAAATGCTTGTATTTGGGATATTTTTAAGGGCGCTGATGATACCATAATCAATCTTGATAACGGGCGTTGCCATCGTGCCGCCAAGTGTTCCGTCAAATGTGCGGAGTTGAAACGGCAGATTGGACAGATCGGCATAAGGAAGCGCAGAAAGGTCGAGTTTATCTGTTGTAAATTGAATGTCAGGAATATTATCCTTTATCGCGCCTTTCAGGGTCAGTGACCCGTTCCCGGCTTTGAATGTGAGGTGGGGAATTTCAAGGGCCAGCGGCGAAAGGTTTTGAAGCTGCGCATTTCCTGCGATATAAAAAGGACGCAGGCTGTAAGCTTTGGCATCCACCTTCAGGTCAATGCCCTGATCCGCAGGCGTGATGTGTACTTCCGCACTTTTTACGTCCGTTTCTGGCAAAACGGCATTTGAAATCGTGAGGGTTGCTCGGGTCGTTTTCCAGTCTTTCACATCCGGCAGGGTTACGGCGGCATTGATGCGTTCCGCCTTCATGTCCTCATCAGCTCCGTTTTGAATATCAAGAGTGGCCTCAGCTTTCTGCACACCTTGTTCATGCCCCAGCGTTGCTGAAAACGTCCCTGTTCCTGAGAGCGGTTTGACGCCACTTAGAACCGAGAGCAGGTCAAAGCTGCCAAAACGTCCGTCCAGAGTGCCGTCCGCAAGAGACGCAGACGTATCGTAGGATAATTTTCCTGATAATGTCACGTCCCGCGCCGTTCCGGAAATCTCGCTCAGGTGGATCATATGCTGCCGTCGTGCCAGATTTGCCGAGACATGGGCCGGAATCTGTTTATAGGCAGATGTTACAGACAGGTCGCCTGCAAAGTCGTCTATTTTCCCTCTGATCTTGCTTTTGAAGCGGAGGGGCGCGGTAATGTCCCTGTCGATTTGGTGCACATCCTGCCACAGCCCTTCGGCCTGAAAGAGAAAAGCGTTTTGCGCGAGGTCATAAGACCCGTCCAGATCAAGGTGGTTTTCCTCTCCTATTCTGATCTGCCCTTTTCCCTGAAGCATCTGGCCGGATAGAAAAATGTTCTGGGAGAGTTGAAGACGGGTATTGGCCCCTCCCTTTATCATATCGTCAGGCAGTTGCAGATGGGTGATATCGATCTCAAAATCAAGCTTTGTAAAATAGAGATCCGGAAAAACAAAAGGGTCTTGATTGTCTTCTGATTCAGGATTGTTCTTTCTATCTGATGTAGGCAGACGCAGCAGGTTAATATGGTCTGCAATGAACGCTGCCCGCAGACGCTTGACGGCGAGAGGAAACGGGCTGGATTTTAGGCGCAGGTGATGCGCTTCCAGAAAAACGCCGTCTTCATCCAGAAGTTGTAGCTCCGCAGCATGTAGAGTGAACAGGCCGGAGAGGGCAAAGCCGTTCAGTTTGATCTGGTAAGGGCTGTCCGCCGCCGCTGTTTCAATCTGGTGGGATAGCCACGCACTGCCTGGCGGGGTATTCAGCCAGAGTACAAATCCTTGTAAGCTGATGATCAGAAGCAGGCACAGAATAAGCGCAAGGGAACACAAGGCCAGAAAGACCTTTCCCATTGCCCGAATGCTCTTTGTTACAAATCCCATTAAAATGCCTGCCCGATACTGATATAGATCTGGTAATTCTGATCTAAATGGCCTTTTTTGTTGAGGGGAACACCGACATCAAAACGTATGGGGCCAAAATCTGTATAATACCGCATCCCTACGCCCGCGCCGAGATATGTGCCGCCCTTAAAATCCGGATAGGAACTGTCATATGCGCCGCCCGCATCCACAAAGGCCACGGCCCCGATCTTCTCCGTCACTTTAAACCGCAGTTCTGCCGTTGTTTCCAACAGTGAGCGCCCGCCCGCCGGATCGTTACTGGAATCAAACGGTCCGGCCTCCTGATAACCATAGCCGCGGATCGAGCCACCGCCGCCCGCATAGAATCGGTAGGATGCAGGGAGGTCATTTGTGCTGTTGCCGAAGATGCTGCCAATCGAAGCGCGCAGGGCCAGAATTGCGCGTTTCAGATCAAAATAGGTTGTCCCTGTGGCGCGGGTTTTCAGGAACGGGGCCGTTGTGCCGAGGACGTCTATCACAGGGGTCAAAACAAGACGCAGCGTATGGCCGTCATGGGCATCCAGCACATTGTCGCGGCTGTCGTAGGTCAGGGTTCCCGGCAAAGAGACAAGCCCGAAATTTTCACTCTTTGCGCCGTTCTCCTTTACTTGCAATAGATCCAGCCCGATCCCAAGGCTGCCGTTCCAGTATCTGGAGATTTTGCGGGTGATGGAGCCAACAGCGTTCAGGCTGAATTCTTCATAGGCATCGGTATCTTGCCGCTCCAGCGCCGAGGTGAATTTGAACGTTTGATTATCAGACAGAAAAAACGGTTTGGTGAAATCCAGCCCCAGATTTTGCAGCACACTGGAGATTTTGGTGGAGACGGCCAATTCTTCGCCCGATCCGAAAAAATTCCTATGCACCCATGCTGCGCTGATGCCCGGTCCTTCAGACGTATTATAATTTGCTCCTAATTTGACCGTATGCGGCGCACGTGGTTTCAGGTTCATGACAATCGGAACAGAGCCATCGTCCGTTGGTGCTTCCGGAAGTTTTGTGTCAATCGTAGAGATCAGGCCGGTTTGCAGAAGCGCATTTTTACTGTCCTCCAGTGTCATTGGGTTCCAGCAGTCGTCAGGCGCATATCTTAGGAATTTATTCAAATATTCCCGGTCGATCTTTTCAGCGCCCAGAAAGGTCGTGGAACCAAACGTTGCGGCTCCCGATGAGGCCACATCAAAAAAGATATCGGCCAGAGGATTGTTTTCTTTCAGAAAAACGCGGTTTTTAACCGAAAGCTTGTAAAAACATTCATGGGTCAAAATATTGTCATACAGGGTCTTCTGGGCATTCAGGACGTCCTGAGCAATCAGAGGCTCCCCGGCTTTCAGGTTCAGCGTTTCCCCAGCGTCATATCCCGTTATCTCATAAGACGAGATTTTGTATTGAGGGCCGGGTTGTATCAAAAAGTCTGTTTCTGAATCAGAAGGGCTTGTGAGTCTGGCCTGATAATACCCCCGGGCTTTCAGGGCTTTTTGCAATCTGGCGCGAATGGCTGAAGGACTGTAAGGCGTTTCCGATGCATGGATTTCATCAATAACCCGTTCCTGCAGGTATTTGGCAAGGGCCGGTTGCTCGTCCAGCCCTTTAACCGTAATCTCAGCAGCCGGAACGGCAAAGGGGAGTAGTGCTGCCTGTAAAATACAGGCTATGAAAACAGTTTTTGTTGTCGATCTGTTGAAACCCATCTAACTCCACTCATACACGGAATACATATAAATGCGAAGAATAAACATATCATTAATATGGCTGGATCTCTTCTTGAGAAAATACCTTTTACATCAGATGGCATTATGTCATTTCTCTTGCAATTGCGGCGCGATATCCTGTATGACAGGGAGGTGGGTCAAAAAAGGATTTAAACAGGAATGTATAAAATCATTCTGGAAAATACAGTTTGCGGAAATGCCAGCGATGGCGTGATTATGCTGGCAGCGGAAAAAATTATCAAGGAAGCGTTTGGAGGTGATACGGAATTGATGATTTTCGATCATGATGCCGAAACGTCCCAGGATATTTATCTGGAGCAGTACTTCCGGCCAACCATTGCAGGCCGCCTTTACACAGTCAACCCGAAGCCGGGGACGTTTTCGCGCTGGGCCGCATGGTATAAAAATTTAAAGTCTGATATCGCGCTGTGGGCCGCCAAACAAAATAAATGGCGTCTAGTAACATTTCTACTGGGGTATGACCTGTCGGATGATGTGAAGCATTATGTCGAAGCCGATATGATCATCACCAATGGTGGCTCCTATCTGATGGAATATTATAACTTGCAGGAGCGTCTGAAGCAGTTTGAGATTGATACCTATTTCGGTAAACCTCCCGTCCTGTTCACGCAATCTCTGGGGCCATTCACAAAACTGGAAAACCGGGAAAAAATCAAATCAGTACTGGATGCCACACCGCTTGTTTTGTTGCGGGATCGCCAGTCACAAATATATTTGCAAGACCTTCTGGAACAGCCGCAAAAGAGTTTTATTCTGGCGGACAGCGCGTTTGCCCTGATGGACCATACACTTGTTGATGAAAAACTGATGGCAGCAGTTGCGCCCGAAGTTGAAAAAGTCGCTATTTCCGTACGTGTCTGGCCATACCTAAGGAAACGTAATGCCCGTGAAGGCATGCAAATTTACATGGAGGCAATTGCGTCTTTAACGGAACGTCTGGTCAAGCATTATGGCATTGAGGTGACGTTTATTTCGTCCTGTCAGGGCTTGGCTCACTACAAATACGATGATGCCAAACTGGCCCGGCGTATTGTATCCGGCTTATCCCGGTCAGTGCAGGAAAAGGTGGTTGTGATGGACGATTATCATCACCCGCAGGAAATCATGGATATTCTGAAGCATATGGATCTGGTTGTGGCAACCCGGATGCATATGATGATCATGGCACTGAATGTCGGTGTACCGGTATTGCCGATTGCCTATGAATTTAAAACCACGGAATTGCTTAGATCCATGGGGTTGCGTGATACGGCTTGCGATATGGAAACCATTACGGCGGGGGATTTGCGTGCCAAGGCAGACAAGATCATCGGTAATTACACCGATTACCGGAAGCGCATCCTGAAAGCCGCTAAAGCCCAGCATGTTTCTGCTATGAAAGCCGCGCCCCTGCTCAAGAGTGCTTATTATCAGAAAGGGCAAAAGCGTTACAGCCCGGCCATCAGCCACCATAAAAACAATACTGCTATGCGCACCAGAAACGTTGTGTCTCAGGCGGCATAAGGTTTTCTTGTTTCTTTTATGACAGATATGATCCTGAATACTTTTCAGTGTTCTTGCTTCTGTTTTTGACTTTGAGAGGAGAAATCTCTGGCAGCCGTATCGCACGGCATGGAGGATCTATAGCTGCTGCAAAATTCGCTTTCTTCAATCATGCCGTTCTGGTCCAGATCAAAATGGGGAAACCGTTCACGTCCAAACAAGAGATACTCATAGATATTGAGAGTACCGTTCTGGTCCCTGTCTATCGCGTCAAAGCGGTAATCAGTATATAAAAATTCGTGGTTACGGTAGATTTCGCCGGTTTTTTCCGGTTCTTCCCTGTTTGTTGGTCCTTCCCATTGAAAGCAGCCATCCTGACACTCGTCTTTCATAAGCAGGCCATCCCGATTGGCATCCATTAGTTTGAAAGCATTATAGTGGTATATATCAAATTCTCCATGATCCAGCTTGTTATCCGGGATGATGTCAGCGGCCTTGAAAATTTGCTCCAGGTCACTTTGGCTGGCTTTTGCGCTTAAAGACAGCGGCGGCGAAAGCATCATGAGTGCAGTAAAAAGGATCAGGGGAAGGGGGTGTTTGCTGATGATCATCATAAACCTCATTTTTGATTTATTATGAACAAAAGCTAATACCATATTTTTTGCTATGCCTTGACTTATGTCAAGAGGTGTGTGCAAAGAAGTGGGCTAAGATGCTTTTTTCTCCAGACTTTCCGGGTCGATCCCGATGGATTGCATGCGGTCACGCCAGCGCTGGTGGGCAAGGGTCTGCATATCTTCCACCTTGTCCAGTTCGTCCGTGATTTCCAGACCAATCAGGGTTTCCACCACGTCTTCCAGCGTTACAAGCCCCTGAACCGTTCCATATTCATCCACGACGAGGGCCAGATGGCTTTTTTCACGCATCAGGCGGTCATAAATGTCCGAGATATTGAGCAGATCAGGCAAGACAAGGAAATCGCGCTTAAATTCAGAAAGCGAGCGGTCAAACTGGTCTCTTGCCTGTGCGATCAAAAGATCGGACTTCAGGATATATCCCTTGATTTCATCCGAAGTGGCTCCAAAAACGGGGATGCGTGAAAAGGGCGTACCGGCATGTGCGGAGAAGAAATCCTGCACGGTCATATCTTCCCTGACTGAAAAAATAACGGAGCGGGGAGTCATAATATCACGGACAGAGAGTTTCTGTAGTTTCATCAGGTTTGAAACGATGGCGTGCTCTTTCACATCCAGAATACCTTCCTGTTTTCCAATTTCGGCCATGGCCTGCATCTCATCACGGCTGAAAGTAAAAGCGCTGGCACCTGATGGTGACATAAGCCGCGTCAGTTTTTCCGAACACCAGACAAAGGGAAACAGAGCCAAGGTGAGCCAATGGATGAAAAGCCCAAATATGGGCGCCAGTTGTTGCCAGTAAACAGCGCCCAGGGTTTTAGGAATAATTTCCGAAAATACCAGAATCAACAAGGTGAGCACGCCGGAGATCAGGCCAAGATATTCATTTCCAAATACCAAAGCAGCCTGTGCGCCAACGCCGGCGGCACCAACCGTATGGGCAATGGTGTTGGCAGTCAGGATAGCGGCCAGAGGGCGGTCAAGATTATCGCGCAGCCGTTTGAGATTAATGGCTGCGTGGCTCTCCTGATCCATCGCGGCAATATAGGAAGGTCTGACCGAAAGTAAAACAGCCTCGGCAATCGAACAGAAAAAGGATACGCCGATGGCCAAAAGTAAGTAAAAAATCAACAGGGACATAATATGTTAAATTATTGCTTAAAGCACCTTATTTACGTTGCAGTACCGGATAGAGGGTACATCATTTCAGGATATCATAGCGTTCTTCCGGGAGTTGTCATGTCATTTTGAAAAAAAGCGATTGATCGTTCATCTGCTTTGGTCACATTGCCTTTTTTTCCATTCAAATGCGGAGGATACGATGGTTTCAATGTCATTATATTGTGGCCTCCAGTCCAGAGCCGTCATAATCATGTCATTGGCCGCGACCAAAGCCGCCGGGTCACCCTTGCGACGGGCTTCTTCCCGGACTTTAAAATCCTGCCCGGAGATTTTTTTGACTGTATTGATAATCTCAAGGTTGGAATACCCCTGTCCATACCCGCAATTCATGGCGCGGGCACCTTTTTCATTTGTCATGGCATTATATTTCAGGGCAGATAAATGCGCATTTACCAGATCGTTGACATGAATGTAATCGCGGACGCACGTTCCGTCTTGCGTATTATAATCCGTGCCGAACAGGGCCATTCCGTCACGTAAACCGAGGGCGGCCTCACAGGCCACTTCAATGAGGTGATGTGCTTTCGGAGAGCTTTGCCCGGTGCGGCCCTGCATATCGGCCCCGGCAACATTAAAATAGCGCAACATGGTGACACTCAGATCCGGGAACAGGGCGGCCATGTCTTCCAGTATCCATTCTGTTGCCAGTTTGGAGCGGCCATAGGGGTTGATCGGCTCCCGCGGGTGGTTCTCAGGAATCGGGAGCGTTTTCGCTTCCCCGTAAACCCCGGCAGAGGAGGAAAAAACAATGTTTCTGACACCCCGGTGCAAGACAAAATTGAAGAACTGGAACGCGGCGATGGTATTGGCCTGATAATAAAAATCTGGCTTTTCCAGTGACTCGGACACGTAAATCCGTCCGGCAAAATGAATGACACTGTCAATATCAGGGTGACGGTAAAAGATGTTCTCAAGACAAGCCAGATCACCAATATCACCATGAACATATTCCGCCGCCAGAGGGCCGAAAAACATATCAGGATTTTTACTGTTCACACCATTATCCAGTCCGATAACCTTGCATCCCTGATCCAGCAATGACAGCACCATGTGTCTGGCAATATATCCGTTGGCACCCGTGACCAATACTTTTTTCATAGCAAATCTCTTAGTATTCTTATCCTAATGAAGTCATAAACTTTCCAACCCCTTGTTTTGCATGCTTTGAGGAAAAAGAAAAGACCTGATTGCATGCGCCCCTCATGTGGGATGAAAGACAAAACGGCTCTGATTCAAGTTTGTGTCTCAATGGCTTTCTTCTTGATAATTCTGTTTTTCACAAAGGCGATCCCCTCAAACAGGAATTTCCGGCTCTGCGGGAAGATCAACACACACGGAAGAAACAGCAGCCCGCAGCCGCCTATAATCAGGAAATTATAAAGCATGTTGTCTGAGATCAGATAGACCAGCGCAAGATAATTCAGGGCGGCAAAAGTCAGGCCCGGAAAGAGGTGGACAAGGATTATCTCGTAAAAGGTTCTTTGTGTAACCGGCCCCTTATGACCACAGATATAGATCAGGACAGGCAGCTTAAGATATGAGGAAATCGTATAGGCAGCCGCAACGCCGACCATGCCATAGGATAAAAGGCCAATGATAAAGGCCAGAATAGTTGTCACGGACGAAAACAGCGACCAGTAAAAAATCTCTTTGGATCTTTTTTGTGAAATCATCAGCCATCCGGTTGTGTTGGCCATGCCCTGCAAAATGAGGACGCAGGCCAGCCAGCTTAAAACAGGGGCCGCAGGTAGCCAGTCATCTCCAAATAAAATCCGGATAATCGGCTCGGAATGAAAAGCAAAGACAATCCCGATGGGAAGTTGCATAAAAATAATAATGTGTGTCGCCTTCAGGTAAGCGGCCTTGTATCGTTCCGCATCGTCCTGCAACTGGCTGAGAAGAGGAACCATCACCTGTGCAATCGGCTCGTTAATCCGTGTCAGAGGGAGCAGGAGAATCTGGTAGCTTAATTTGTAAAAGCCCAGCGACGTGGCGCCAATGAATTTCCCGATCAGGATATCATCACTATTGCGCGATAAATAGTACATCAGGCTTGAAAAGGTCATGCTGGCCCCGAAGGAAAAAGACGACAGGTATTCTTTTTTGTACGCAACAAATCTGGGAATCCAGCCTGTTAAAACCCATAATGCGAGGGCTCTGACAACCGCCTCAATAACCTGCCGCCAGACGAGAGCCCAGACGCCATACCCATAATATGCCATGATAATAGCGCCTATCGTTGCAAAAGTGACACCCATAATCGTCGCAATAGAAGACAGGCTATGTTGAAGCTTTCTATTCAGCAGTGCCGCATGCTGGTTCGCCCCACCACGGAAGATAAAGGCCAGCGCCAGAATTTGGGAGAGAGGCTCCAGTTCCGGTTCTTCAAAAAAATCGGCAATAAAGCCGGAGGACGTAAAAAAAATGACAGCGATGACGGAGGCAATCCCCAAATTCGCCCAAAACAGAAAATTCAGTTCATCTGAGGACAGGTCTTTCTTTTGGATGGTTGCATAATACAACCCGAAACTTTCAAATACTGTCAGCAGTGCCACCGCAGTCGCCAGCATCGCCATCAAGCCGAATTCTTCCGGCCCTAGCATGCGTGCCAGTACAATGGTCCCTCCCAGACCGATTATATTTGCAAGTATTTGTGCAACGGCAACGGACGCAAAGGCTTTGGCCGCGTGTTTTCCCAGATTTTCTGACAAAAAGCTTGTATCTGTATCCGGGTTTCGGTTTCTATTAAAAAACTTCATAAATATTAATATCGGCTATCTATTGTTCTGCGGGTTGCCTGCACGTTGATCAGTTTGTTGTATTTATCATTAAAAAAACGATCTTTTCTTTCCATCATGTATTGGCGACATATCTGTCGTAAAATAAGCCTTCTGTCAACTTATTCCGCTGGTGTAAAAGAGTGCCCGGATGCAAAGACCCGTATGATTACGCAGCAGCGACTTTTGTTTTTCGTGTAGAGTGTCTGGACAAAACAGGTTTCAAAAACTGTCCGGTGTAGCTTTTACTCACTTTTACGATCTCTTCCGGTGTACCGGTGGCCACAACCTCCCCGCCGCCATGCCCGCCTTCCGGGCCGATATCGATAATGTAATCCGCTGTTTTAATCACGTCCAGATTATGCTCAATCACAATCACGCTGTTGCCCTGATCAACCAGCTTATGCAACACGTCCAGAAGTTTTCGTACATCCTCGAAATGCAGTCCGGTGGTCGGTTCATCCAGAATGTAAAGCGTTTTTCCTGTGGCACGTTTGGACAGCTCTTTCGAGAGCTTCACGCGTTGTGCCTCCCCGCCGGAGAGAGTGTTGGCGGGCTGTCCGACCTTGATGTAACTTAATCCGACGGCGATCAGGGTTTGCATCTTGTCGCGGATCGTCGGTACGGCCTTGAAAAAGGCGGCGGCATCCTCAATCGTCATGTCCAATACATCGGCGATGGATTTTCCGCGGTATTTGATTTGCAGCGTTTCGCGGTTATAACGTTTGCCCTTGCAGGTCTCGCATTCCACATAGACATCGGGCAGGAAGTGCATTTCGATCTTGATGACGCCATCGCCCTGACATGCCTCACAGCGGCCTCCCTTGACGTTAAAGGAAAATCTTCCCGCCTTGTAGCCGCGCGCTTTGGCCTCCGGCAGCCCGGCAAACCAGTCACGGATCGGGGTAAACGCCCCCGTATAGGTCGCCGGATTGGAACGTGGTGTACGGCCAATGGGAGATTGATCAATATCAATAATCTTGTCGAGAAACTCCAGTCCTTTGATCTCTTTGTGCGGTGCAGCTTGCTCACGCGATTTCATGAGTTTTTTTGCCGCAGCCTTGTACAGCGTCTCAATGGTAAAGGTGGATTTTCCTGAGCCGGAAACCCCTGTAATACAGGTAAATGTTCCTAAGGGGATGTTGACATCTATATTTTTGAGGTTATGTCCCGTACAGCCTTTCACAGACAGGACTTGTTTTGACTTTCCTTTACGGCGTTTGTGCGGGACTTCGATTTCTCTCTCCCCGCGCATATATTGTGCGGTCAGGCTGTCCTTGTGTTGAAAAACGACATCCGGCGGGCCGAAGGCTTGAATCTCCCCGCCATGTACACCCGCACCGGGTCCAATATCAATCAGGAAATCTGCACTGCGGATTGCGTCTTCATCATGCTCGACAACCAGGACGGTATTCCCAAGGTCGCGCAGGCGTTTCAGGGTTTCCAGCAAACGGTTATTATCCCGCTGGTGCAGGCCGATGGACGGTTCATCGAGAACGTAGAGAACGCCTGTCAGGCCGGAGCCGATCTGGGAGGCCAGCCGAATGCGTTGCGACTCCCCGCCGGACAATGTGCCCGAAGACCGTGACAGGGACAGATAGTCCAGCCCGACATTTTTCAGGAATGTCAGGCGCTCATTGATTTCTTTCAGAATTTTTTCCGCGATTTGGGATTGTTGTCTGGAGAGTTTGCTTTCCAGAACACCGAACCACTCCATCGCTTCGCCAATACTGTAAGTGGTTATGTCAGAAATGGTTTTTCGGTCGATTTTAACGGCAAGCGCTTCCGGTTTCAGGCGTGCGCCCTGACATTCTTCACAGGCACAGGAAACCTGATAGCGCGTCAAATCTTCACGTACAGACTCGCTGTCCGTTTCCAGCATGCGCCGCGCCAGAGAGTTGATGACCCCTTCAAATGGCTTGTTATGCCGCCAGCTGCTTTCCGTCTTGCTTTCATATACAATAGGAATAATGTCTTTTCCAGAGCCATAAAGGATTTTGTCTTTTGCGTCCTGCGGTAATTTTTTCCAAGGGGTGTGAATATCAAACTCGTAATAGTCACAGACGGCTTTCAGGGCTTGCATGTAAAACGGAGCAAAGCTTTTCGACCATGGTTCAATCGCGCCATCAGCAATGGAAAGGGAAGGATTGGGAACAACCAGTTCCGGGCTGAATGTCTGCTTGACGCCAAGCCCGTCACAATGCGGGCAGGCGCCATGCGGAGAGTTAAAGGAAAATAATCTTGGTTCAATTTCCGGGATGGTAAAGCCGGAGACGGGACAGGCAAATTTCTCGCTGAACAAAGTCTGCTCACCGCTATCCGCGTTTTCGGCAATACACAGGCCATCCGCAAGTTTCAGGGCCATTTCTACGGAATCAGCCAGGCGGTTGCCCATGTCCTGCCTGATCACAAGACGGTCAACCACCACCTCGATATCGTGCTTGATTTGCTTGTCGAGTGTCGGCACGTCCTCTATTTCATAGAGCGTACCGTCCACCTTGACGCGCTGGAACCCCTGCGCGCGCAATTCCATAAATTCCTTTTGATAAATCCCCTTGCGTCCGCGGATGATCGGGGCGAGCAGGTAGAGCTTTGTACCTTCGCCCATCGTCATGATCCGGTCGACAATATCGCTGACCGTCTGGCTTTCAATCGGCTTGCCGGTTGCCGGGGAATAGGGAATACCGACCCGTGCCCAAAGCAAACGCATGTAATCATAAATTTCCGTCACCGTTCCCACAGTCGAGCGTGGATTTCTGGAGGTCGTTTTCTGCTCAATGGAAATGGCCGGGGACAGCCCCTCAATCGAATCCACATCCGGCTTTTGCATCATTTCCAGAAACTGGCGTGCATAGGCGGACAGGCTCTCCACATAGCGGCGTTGCCCCTCGGCATAAATCGTATCAAAGGCGAGAGAGGATTTCCCCGACCCCGACAGTCCGGTGATCACGGTCAGTTGGTCACGCGGAATGTCGATATTGATGTTTTTCAGGTTATGTTCACGCGCCCCGCGCACCGAGATTTCTTTTAACATGTTTTATATATGGAGGAAGGCAGACCAAAAATCAAATGTTTTTGTTTTGTTCTTTTTGTTTTTTGCCGCATTGACAGAAGAAGATCAACTGGTACAGGATATACGCGCTAAAAACATCAAAAACAGGATTTTAATCTTATGACCCCGGACATCTCTCTTGCCACAATAATTGCTGATACAGACCTGCCATGCTGTATTTATAATGCGTCTGGCCCGCGGTGTAGTACGGAGGAGGAACTTCATGCCATCGGCGAAAGTGTCGCAGGAGCAATCCTCTCCAAAAGTGCCACTTTGCAAAAACGTGAAGGGAATGAAAAACCGCGCTATGCCGATACGCCGTGGGGCAGCATTAATAGTATGGGGCTGCCGAATGAGGGGTATGAGTACTATGCTGCTTTTGCGGCGCAAGCATCACAATATGATAAGCCCTATTTTATGTCGGTGTCCGGGATGAGTCTGGACGAGAATGTCAAAATCATTTCTGATCTGGAAAATTATGAAGGTATTGCGGGAATTGAACTGAACCTGTCTTGTCCAAATGTGCCGGGCAAGCCGCAGACCGGCTATGATTTTGAGCAAAGCCGCCATACGCTGGAAGCGGTGTTCGCCGTGACGACCAAGCCTTTGGGCGTCAAGCTCCCTCCCTATTTTGATATTCCGCATTTTCAGATGATGGCGGACGTCTTGAATGACTTTCCCATCGCGTTCGTGACGTGCATTAATAGCGTGGGGAACGGGCTGGTGGTTGATCCGGCAACGGAAGGAGTTTTGATCAAACCCAAACAGGGTTTTGGCGGCATTGGCGGTGACTTCGTCAAGCCAACGGCGCTTGCCAATGTACGGCAGTTCTACACCCTGTTGAATAAAAATGTATCCATCATCGGTTGCGGCGGCATCAAAAGTGGGCAGGACGCATTTGAACATATCCTGTGCGGCGCTAGTGCCGTCCAGATCGGGACACGGTTCATGCAGGAAGGAACGCCCTGTTTTGAGCGGATTGTTTCTGAACTGACAGAGATTATGCAGAAGAAGAATTATAGAAACATTGAGGCCTTTAAAGGCAAGCTAAAAGACTATCAATCTTAAATAGTGTAGTCACGAGATTAAAAATGTGGGATTCTATTTGCAACCAAAGG
>CAKZKV010000157.1 GCA_937124505.1 uncultured Alphaproteobacteria bacterium | reverse complement strand
AAAATCCTGCTGGAAAACCTTCTGCGTTTTGAAGACGGACGTTCTGTAACGACCGAAGACGTACAAGCGGTGGTGGACTGGCAAAAAGAGAAAAAATCCAGCCACGAAATTGCCTACCGTCCGGCGCGCGTTCTGCTGCAGGACTTTACAGGAGTTCCGGCAGTTGTGGATCTGGCCGCCATGCGGGAAGCCATCGTCAACCTTGGGGGAGATGCACAGAAAATCAATCCGCTCTCCGCTGTGGATCTGGTCATCGACCACTCCGTGATGGTCGATGAATTCGGCACACCGCAGGCCTTTAAAATCAACGTGGAGCGTGAATTCGAACGCAATCAGGAGCGCTATGAATTCCTGCGCTGGGGACAAAATGCCTTTAAAAACTTTCGTGTGGTACCTCCGGGAACCGGCATTTGCCATCAGGTCAATCTGGAATATCTGGGCCAAACTGTCTGGAGCGAAGAAGACCAAAGCGGCAAACCTGTTGCCTATCCCGATACCCTCGTAGGAACAGATTCCCACACAACCATGATCAATGGTCTGGCCGTTCTCGGCTGGGGCGTTGGCGGAATTGAAGCCGAAGCCGCCATGCTGGGCCAGCCGGTATCCATGCTGATCCCCGAAGTGGTCGGCTTTAAACTGACAGGCAGCCTGAAAGAAGGCGCGACTGCAACCGATCTCGTCCTGACGGTAACACAAATGCTGCGTCAAAAAGGCGTGGTTGGAAAGTTCGTGGAATTCTACGGCCCAGGTCTTGATAACCTGTCACTGGCGGACCGCGCCACACTCTCCAACATGGCGCCGGAATATGGTGCCACCTGTGGCTTCTTCCCGATTGACAAGGAAACACTGCGTTACCTTGAATTTACAGGCCGCGATCCGCACCGTGTCAAGCTGGTGGAAGCTTACGCGAAAGAACAGGGCATGTGGCGCGATACCAATACACTGGAACCGCAGTTCACAGATACCCTCGAACTGGACATGTCTTCTGTTGAGCCTGCCATTGCCGGCCCGAAACGTCCACAGGATAAAATTCCTCTCTCCGGCGCCAAGAAAAGCTTTGAAGACCTGCAACCTGAAACACGCAGCGTTCCTGTAGAAGGCACAGATTATGATCTTAGCGATGGGGACGTGGTGATTGCGGCGATTACCTCCTGCACCAACACATCCAACCCATCCGTGATGGTCGCTGCCGGATTACTGGCGCGGAACGCGCTGGCCAAGGGACTCAAAACCAAGCCATGGGTCAAAACCTCTCTGGCACCGGGATCGCAGGTCGTGACCGACTATCTGGAAAAGGCCGGGCTTCAAGATGATCTGGACGCGCTGGGCTTTGATCTGGTGGGTTATGGCTGTACAACCTGTATCGGAAACTCCGGCCCATTGCCTGACGCCATCCAGAAAGCCATTGAAGGCGCAAATCTGAACGTCTGCGGTGTTCTGTCCGGAAACCGTAACTTTGAGGGACGGATTTCCCCTTACGCGAAATCCAACTATCTCGCCTCTCCGCCTCTGGTCGTGGCCTATGCGATTGCCGGGTCTTTGAAAGTTGATCTTTACACGGATCCTCTGGGGCAGGATGCTGACGGCAATGATGTTTACATGCGCGATATCTGGCCAAGCAACGAAGAAATTGCCGAGACGGTTGCCTCCTGCCTGACGCCGGAGATGTTCCGCAGCCGGTACAGCGATGTCTTTAAAG
Organism: uncultured Alphaproteobacteria bacterium; assembly: GCA_937124505.1. GTDB lineage: Bacteria > Pseudomonadota > Alphaproteobacteria > Micavibrionales > Micavibrionaceae > JACKIP01. Next base: position 2,619 of record CAKZKV010000157.1, on the reverse strand, counting down.
GCCCGCAGGAATGGCAGGAAATTACAGGTAGCGGCTCAAGCCAGACATATGGCTGGAAAGACGATTCCACCTATGTCAAGAACCCGCCTTTCTTTGACGGGATGGAAAAGACCCCCAAGGATATTAGTCCTATCAAGGGAGCTTACTGTCTGGCCCTGTTGGGAGACAGCGTCACAACCGACCACATTTCCCCGGCAGGCGCCATCAAGCTGGACAGCCCGGCGGGCGGTTACTTGCAAGAGCATCACATCAGCGCCCGTGACTTTAACTCCTATGGCGCACGCCGCGGGAACCACGAAGTCATGATGCGCGGCACATTCGCCAACATCCGGATTAAAAACGAGATGCTGGAAAATGTGGAGGGTGGTTACACCAAATATGTTCCAAATGGTGAGCAGATGAGCATCTATGATGCCTCCATGCGTTATCAGGCAGAGGGAACACCCTTGATCGTGATTGCCGGTAAGGAATATGGCACAGGCTCTTCCCGTGACTGGGCGGCAAAAGGCACACGCCTGCTTGGTGTTGGCGCGGTTGTGGCCGAGAGCTATGAGCGGATTCACCGTTCCAACCTGATCGGGATGGGCGTCCTGCCACTCCAGTTCAAAGACGGCGTTTCACGCAAGACCCTGAAACTGGACGGGACGGAAACCTTTGATATTGAAGGCATCGAGACCCTGAAACCGCGCAGCACCGTCAAACTGACGGTTCATCGTGCGGACGGCTCCGAAGAAAGCACGGAGCTACTGGTGCGCATTGATACGGAAGACGAGCTGGATTACTACAAAAACGGCGGTATCCTGCATTACGTCCTGAGAAAACTGGCGGCTTAAGCGGTTAAGTAACCGAAATTAATTTTGAGGAGAGGGCGGGTCACCGCCCTCTTTTGTGTTCATGCCCTCTTGCTCGCGCTCTATTTTGGTCAGACGGTGCTCAAACAGATTAATGGTTTCTTCTATCACTGCAGATCCATATTCACGGTCTTTATTCTGAAGTTCCACGCTCCTGTCCCCAAGCGCTTTGGCAGAGGTCAGGTTTAAATGCCCGGATACACAATCCAGCACGCCAAATGTCAGGGCCACGGCACCGCTTTGCCAATTCCCGCCCGAGAGATGTATAGCTCCTCGTGTGAGTCCCATCACCCCTTTGATGAAGGCCAGACTGGAAAATGCCAACGTACAGGCCAGCCCCGCCGAGGTCACGGCCCGTTGTCTGGTGACGTCGCGCAGATCACTCTCCCGTTTCCCCAGCGCCCGGATCAGTTGCACCTCTGCCTTAGGATAAAAATCTTCATTAATACCCACATCTCCAAATCGTCCGCGGACATCCTCACACCCGTAGCGGCGCATGCGTCCTTTGGTGAGGTTAATCCGCCTTTGATGGGCCTCATAAGTCGTGACAGCAGTAAGTTCCCTGTAGCTTTCGACCGGATGCCGTAGCATGTCACGGCCATCCTGCAACGCCCTATTCACGGCTTCAACAGTTGGTTTTCGGTCAGAGACATATATGCGGGTCGCCATGTTCCAGGCATCCACCAAAGATGCGGCACGTTCCTGAATATCGGCACGCACCGCATGCCCCATCTCAACGAACCCGGTGCGCAATAGCTTACAGCTATCGACAATCTTGTCCCACCTGTTATCTTCCCCTCTTTGACATCCTTCCCTGATTTTTTTGGCCGCCCTTTGAAACTTGCTGCTGGCCGCGCCGAGGGTATAGCGTTTCGCCAGTGCCGTATCTGTTTCCCCGCGGTCCAGAATATCCAGAAGTTCGGCGGAAATATCATCACTCAGGCGCACATCCATCGGCCCGTCAAGATTATTCTGGCCAGGAATGATGGCGCGCATGATAATCAGTGGACGGGCCTGATCAATAATGGACGGATCTTGCTTTTCCCGCGCATATTTATGCAGGTTCACAAGAATGGACATTTCCATCATGGCATTTCTGTACTCATCCCGGACGGACAGAAATGAAAATATCATGGCAGCGCCCATGCCGGCGGCAACCATCTGATTGGTGAGCGTTGCCTCATTATCAAAACCAATGGTGTAGAGAGAAGAAATGGCAGCATACCCGTCATTGGTCTGTTCTGCCTGCCAGCTTGCAGCGATTTCCCGCACCTGACGGCGCTTGTTCTTGATAGCAATGTCCAGAAAGTCATCAGGGGATAAGTGCTTGTAAGGATCAAAGCCTTCTGCTACTGTTGTCATGAGGGCCCTCTGTTTTTTATTTATGAATTAGATATGCAATTCATAGTACGGGACATGCATAAATTACAAGCTTTCGTTTTTTTTATGAATAAGCGCCGAAAGGGTAAAAAAAACGATATGGCCTTTTGGCATATTCAACCTATCTTTTTTAAGAAAAAAAGATCACAGTAATCAAATGGCAAAGATATACATGTTCCTGTTCTGCCTGCTTTTAAGCTTTTCCGGGACAGCAAACGCACAAACCATTATCCGCGATACGGAAATTGAAAACGCCCTGCGCACATGGGCGGCGCCTATTTTTACGGCTGCGGGGCTTGTGCCGGATAATGTGAATATTATCCTAATACAGAATTCCGGGATCAACGCCTTTGTTGCTGGCGGCGCAAACATCTTTATCTACACAGGA
>CAKZKV010000156.1 GCA_937124505.1 uncultured Alphaproteobacteria bacterium | reverse complement strand
CAATTTTCAAAATCCACAAAAGAAGAAACCTGGCGCACGTTCTCCAACCTGATGCTTTGGATTTTTCAAAGTGTCACTCTGAGCAAGGCCAAAAATATGCCACTTCCGCAGGCGTTACAGGAAATTGAATCTATTGGCATGTTATGGTCGCTTGAAGAGCTGGTTGAAATATGCAAGATGTTAGAACACAATTTGCGGCGCGCGGATTACGCAAACCTTGACAAGCGGCAGGCAAGCATCGACACGTTTAATATTATATATCAAAGCATTAACAAGTGAAAAGAACATGGAAGATAAGAATTTTTATATAACCACACCTATTTACTACGTAAATGGCGACCCACATATGGGGCATGTTTACACAACGATTGCCTCTGACGTTCTGGCACGTTTCAAGCGTCTGGATGGTTATAATGTTCATTTTCTGACCGGCACGGACGAGCATGGACTGAAAGTTTATCAGGCCGCGCGTGATAAGGACATGACCGCGCAGGAATTGACTGATCAATGTTCGCAAAAATTCCGTGACCTGGGAAAAATGTTTAACTTCTCAAATGATGATTTCATTCGCACTACGGAAGATCGTCACAAAAAAGGCGCGCAGGCCCTGTGGAAAAAACTGGAAGAAGCAGGGGATATCTATCTGGATAAATATGCCGGATGGTATGCCGTGCGCGATGAGGCTTATTATAATGAAGATGAGCTTTATGAAGATGAGCAGGGCGTAAAACGCGCCTGCCCCACAGGTGCCGAGGTCAAATGGGTGGAAGAAGAGAGTTACTTCTTTAAACTCTCCGAATGGCAGGACCGCCTTCTCGAATTTTATGAGAAAAATCCAGATTTTATCCAGCCGCAGTCACGTAAAAATGAAATCCTCAGCTTTGTTAAAAGCGGACTGAAAGACCTGTCCATCAGCCGCACGACTTTTGACTGGGGTATTCATGTTCCGGGGCATGAATCTCATGTGATGTACGTCTGGATTGACGCCCTGACCAACTATATTACGGCGCTTGGCTATCCGGACGAAAAAGCGCCTTTGTTTGAAAAATTCTGGCCGGCAGATATTCATATGGTCGGCAAGGAAATCACGCGTTTCCACTGCGTCTATTGGCCGGCATTTCTAATGTCCGCCGGAGTACAACCACCTAAAAAAGTGTTTGCCAATGGCTGGATGACCGTTGAGGGCGAAAAAATGTCAAAATCCGTGGGAAATGTCATCACACCGGAAACGCTGATTGAGCGATACGGTCTTGACGGTTCTCGATTTGTTTTATTGCGCATTGCTCCTTTTGGAAATGACTGTGATTTTTCCCATGAACATGCCGTGAATATGATTAATTCAGATCTGGCAAACGGGCTTGGAAACCTTGCCCAGCGCACACTCTCGATGATTGTAAAGAATTGTGACGGGATTGTGTCTGCGCGGAATGCTTTAACATCAGAGGATAAAGACCTTCTGGACGAAGCGTATCAAATGCTGGAGGGTGTACGTGTCGAATTTGATGCTGTACGCCTCCATAAAGGCTTCGAAGTCATCTGGAAGGTTGTATCAGCGGCAAACGGCTATATTGATGCGCAGGCCCCATGGACGCTTAAAAAGACAGATCCGGAACGTATGGGTGTTGTCTTATCCGTTCTGGCAGAGGTCATTCGCTGTTTAGGCCTGATTATTCAACCAATTATGCCGGATAGTTCAGAAAAACTATTGGATCAACTGGAGATACCTCAGAACGAGCGTAACTTTATGCACCTTTCCCCAGAATATGCCCTGAAAGCCGGAACGACCATTTCTCAACCGCAAGGCGTCTTCCCGCGCATTGTGGAAGAAGATGCCGCATAAAAAGGTATCACGACCATGTGGATAGACTCACACTGCCATCTTGATCATAACCGCTTTCTAAATCATGGCGGTGCGGAGGCGATTGTCTCCAATGCCAAAGCGCATGGCATTGACGGCATGCTGTCGGTCAACTGCGAAATCGCCGCAGAATTTGACGATCTTCTGAAACGCGTCATGCCGCTTGAGAATGTCTGGTGCACCATCGGCACGCACCCTCATGATGCCGGGCTTGAGGCAGAAAAAGCCGTCTCTCTGGAAAATTTATGTGAAAAAGCACTCTCTCATCCGAAAATTATAGGAATCGGCGAAAGCGGTCTGGATTATTTTTACAATAACAGTTCTCATGAAGACCAGCAGACAAGCTTTCGCAAGCACATCAATGCCTGTATCGAAACCGGCCTGCCACTGGTTATCCACGCCAGAGATGCCGACGAAGATATCATCCGCATTATGAGAGAAGAGGCCGGAGAGACAAACCAGCGTGGCCTGCGCGGCGTTTTTCATTGCTTCAGTTCCGGCGAAGACCTTGCCTTGCAAGGCGTTGATTTTGGCTTCTACGTTTCTTTTTCCGGTATTTTAACCTTTAAAAAATCACAAGGCTTGCGGGAGATTGCGGACAAAATCCCGAAAGACCGCCTGCTGGTTGAGACAGATGCGCCGTTTTTAACGCCCGAGCCACATCGCAAGGACATGAACGAGCCAAAATATGTTTCCGTAACAGGAGAAAAACTGGCTGAAATTCATGGGATGAGTGCAAATGAGATGGCAGACCTGACCAAAGAAAACTTTTTCAACCTGTTCACAAAGGCAAAAGAGACATGGCGGGGCTGAAAATCACAATACTTGGATGCGGTGCGTCCTCCGGCGTTCCAGCTTTGGGGAATAACTGGGGCAAATGTGATCCGCATGAGCCGAAAAATAACCGCACACGCGCTTCTATCGTTGTTCAGTCGGAAAACACAACGCTTTTGGTTGATACCGGCCCTGACTTGCGGTTGCAGCTTAACCGTGAAGATATCCAATCCGTTACCGCAATTTTATATACGCATGCGCACGGTGATCATG
>CAKZKV010000155.1 GCA_937124505.1 uncultured Alphaproteobacteria bacterium | reverse complement strand
TTAGACGCCATGATAGTGTCGTTTTAACGCAAGAAGGAGTCTTGCTCAAAGCAAAAAATTCTAAACAGTCCACCAGTAAAGATTTTGTGGCGGAAATTTGTCTGTTCCTGCCAGTTCATCTTCCAGTTTCGCCCCGGCTTTTTCGACGATATGCTGTGCAATTTCATTATCAGGCGCAACTGTGAGGAGGGCTCTTTCAATATCCAGAGCATGCAAAACAACCCGGCTTTTTTTCAAAATTTTCTGGCCATATCCCATCAGGCGTTTGTCAGGTCTGACAATCAGGGAGAGGTGTCCGCCCCATTTCTCCAGGTGCCAGTTCAGGCGGTGGCGAACCTTGACAGAGCCAAGATACTCATCATTTTTCACAAGCCATAGCTCCGTATCCGGAACCAGTTCCACCCAGTCAGGATAATCCCGGTAGAGGGTACTGCGCCGCTTGCAGCGTTCCTCTACGAAATCATCAAATTCCTCGCGAATGGTGGCAATATGCAGTCCCTTATAACGCCCTTCTTTATGATAGAGCGCCAGAGCTTCCAGATAGCTGTCTTTGTATTCTGTACTGGGTTTGATCAGTTTTGATGCGGTCATACGTGAAAACTATAGATGTAAATGGTTTATGTAAGCTTTATGGTTAGAGAATAATGGATGCCAGACCAAGAAACGCGAAGAACCCAACGATATCCGTCACAGTTGTCAGGACAACCGCAGACGAGATTGCCGGATCACTCCCCATTTTATTGAGCAGGATCGGAATACCTGCGCCACTCAATCCCGCAACAATCAGATTGATGATCATCGCGATGGCAATGACGAATCCTAACATAAGATTTGTATAATATAAACCGGCCAATAGGCCGATAATAATGGCAAACGACATACCGTTCAGCACACCGATCAGGGTTTCTTTCCAGATAATGCGCCATGAGTTGGCGCTGGAAATTTCTTTCGTGGCAATCGCCCGCACAGCAACCGTCATGGCCTGTGTCCCGGCATTTCCGCCCATTGACGCAACAATCGGCATCAATACAGCCAGGGCAACTAACTGCTCAATGGTTGCATCGAAAAAAGAAATCACAATAGACGCCGCAATGGCCGTCAACAGGTTGATGAACAACCATGAAAAGCGCGAACGTGTTGAAGAAAAAACGGCGCGGTAGAGATCGCTTCCGCTGACACCTGCCATTTTCAAGATGTCTTCCTGCACCTCTTCATGAATGACCGAGATCACGTCATCAACAGTGATCACACCAATCAGGCGGCCATCACCATCCACAACCGGGGCCGAGGAAATTCCTTCCTTCTGGAACAGGAAGGCCACTTCTTCCTGGTCCATCTGGGCGTTGATCAGGTGTCTTTGATCCAGCGTCAATTGATCCAGTTTTTCCGAGCGCTTGGCGCGTACAAGACGGTTCAGGGGAATTTCCCCTTTCACATGATAGGTCGGACTGATGACAAAGATATCAAGGAAGTCATCCGGCAAATCTTCGGTTGCCGCACGCAGATAATCCAGAGTTTTCCCGACCGTCCAGAATTCCGGAACAGCGACAAACTCGCGCTGCATCAAGCGCCCGGCACTTTCCTCCGGATAGCTCAAGCCCTCTTCAAGAGCCACCCTTGTTTTTGATGAGAGGTGACGGATGATATCTTTCTGGAAGAGGGGATCAAGATTTTCAATCAGATCCAGCGCATCGTCACTGTCCATTGCCGCGACGATTTGCGCCACTTGCGAAGCCTCAAGCGAGGAAAGCGTTTCTTTTCGCAGTTCCGGGTCCAGATAACTCAAAACATTGGGATCAATCTGGTCCAGAAAATGTCCCAGCAGGCGTGTACGTGTTTCTGAGTCGGCCTTTGAAATCAATTCAGCCGTATCCTGAACACTTAAGGTGTTAAGAGATTCCAGGACGGCTTTATTGTCATCATTGCTAATGGCCTGAGATATATTGGAAATAACATCATCGCTCAGGGCAAAATCAATTTGCGCCCGTTCGGAAAAATCCTCTGTAATCTCCGGCATCGCTGTAACCATGGCGTGTTGTATCACATATCATTGCGTGATAGAACAACAGAAAAAATTTCATGAGTAAAAAATGACAGAAACCCACTCAGAAAGAATCGGCATTTACCCAGGGACTTTTGACCCGGTGACAAAAGGGCATTTACACCTGATCAAACGCGCCAGCAAACTGGTCGATCATCTGGTCATTGCCGTCGCCGAAAACAACCGTAAAGGCCCTCTCTTTACTGTGGACGAGCGTCTGGAGCTTCTGAAAACAGATATCTCCAATATGCCGGAAAAATTCTGCAGCATTGAAGTCAAACCCTTTGATAATCTTCTGGTTCATTTTGCAATGGAGGAGGGGGCTGCCTGCATCTTCCGTGGCCTGCGCGCTGTCTCCGATTTTGAATATGAATTCCAGATGACGGGTATGAATGCGCGGCTCGCGCCTGATCTTGAAACCGTCTTTCTCATGGCAGCGGACAGATACCAGTTTGTCTCATCTGCCTTTGTCAAAGAGATTTACAGCCTGGGGGGGGATATCAGCGAAGTTGTCACCCCGAACGTCCAAAATGCCCTGCATAAGAAATTTGGAAAATAAATCTTGACGTGAGGGGCGGAACCCCATATGTTCCACTAGTCTTTTTTGACACCCCCATGACTGCGTAGCTCAGTCGGTAGAGCAACTGACTTTTAATCAGTGGGTCGAGGGTTCGAATCCCTCCGCGGTCACCACTTTTTTTCTTTATTGATCTTTACTCGTCATCCTGAACTTGTTTCAGGATCTTTTTCAAAAAGGTTAAAGATTCCGGCCCTCGCCGGAATGACGAAGAAACAGGAATTGAGTATTACGAGTCTTAATTAAAAAGATTCACTTTTGGCTGTTTCACGATCACCGGAACAGCAATCCCTGAAATGGCGGCTTTTTTCTGCTTATCATACAGGATCACCACGGCCTTCTGCGCTTGTGAAAAAAACGCCCACAAGGTTTCTTTCAATGGTTCTCCATATGGAATGCGGAGGCCTTGATCAAAGACGAAGATCAATTCTTTTTCATGTTCCAGATATTCCAGAGACTGCAATTCTTTTTGAAAAGGTTTATTATGCAGGATTGTGATATCGCCTGAATTGCGGCTTGCATAAATCTCGGCGGTATAATCCGCCAGAATGGTAGTCTCTGGAGTGGCCATGTATGTCGCCTTTGAGGGTCGTACGTTATATTATGTACTTGTCTTACCCGGCAGAGATACCTGCTGTCAAGACCGGAGCTTTTGTAGCAGACTCTGCTGCAATGCCATTCGGATCGTCGCCTTGCACCACCAAATCACCTGCTTTACCTTCCATGGCAAGCTTGGCCATCTCTACCCCGGCATCTACTTCACGGGAAATCCCCTCTATGACGTTTCCTGCAACTTGCGTAAAGACACCGACCAGAGCGCCTATAAAGTTGAGAATCGGCGCCATAGTAGTTTGTAAATCTGATATAAAGTTCTTGATTGGCTCCATGAAACCCGCAACAGATGCAAATATACCGCTGAGTTTTCCATTCCCCTGAGAAAGGTCATCCATAATACCATGAACCGACCCGAAAAACGAATTATCTTCCGCTTTTCGAGGCGCGGCGACTTCTGTTGCTGCTTCGGGAGACGTGCTTGCGCTCCGTTCTGCTTCTGATAAAAGTTCCAGACCGGGGATGGCACCTTCAAGTGCAGATCTTACTCTTGGAGGAATCTTTGGACTGGACAAAATTTCAGGATTTTCCGATGCAAGCTGTTTAACATGATCGCTGGTTACTCTATGCTCCCCCATTGCACCATAGCTCATTCTTTCAGCGACCATGTCGATCATTGCCTCTGCCACCATTTGATCTCTGTCTGCTTCTGATACATTTGGATCATCCGAATATTTGCGATCAATGACTGTGGACAAGAAAATTGCTTGCGCCCCTATATTTAACATATCATCCGCCTGAGCAGCAAAGCTTGCTCTACGAGCCCCTGCCAGTTCTTCTTCAGTGGGATCTCTACCTTCCCATTGCTTGGCATAAACGGAGATTGCAAAGTTTTCACAAGCTCTCTCAGTCCATCCCATATAATCCATCAAAGTATCTGTGCTGGCAAGCGCCATATCCACCAGTTCTTCCTTTGTTTCCCATCCTTGTTCTGCTGCTTCCAGAGCAGCCTCATATCCAAAATTGAGCACAGCCTGAGAAATGGCGTTATCAGTGTGAACATCTGCAGCTACCAAACCAACGCCTCCTACACTAGTAGCCAAGCCAATTTGGCCAAGACGTGTTTGAAGTCTTACAGAGAACGGTAAATCCTGTATTCTAACTTTAGAAGAAGCCGCAGCCCCCGTTTCAAGCGTTTCGCGAGAGGCACCATTGGCAATGCTCAGGGCATCGTCACTTAAACCGGCTGTGGTTGTCTGTACTCTAGTTTGAATCAATGTTTTTGCGCCTTCTGTGAGATATTGAGACCCAAAAGCATCTTCAAAATGTTTCACAGCCGCCGCTTCATCACCCGCTCTTGCGGCAGTGTTCAAATCATCCATCTTTGTGGCAAAGTCATCGCCAAATCTGGCCATCACTTCCGTCACTCTTGCAACAATTTCGCTGCCGCCCTCAACACCTTTTAAAGCAGATTCCACGGCCTCATCACTTCCGCTTTTAACAGCCGTCAACAACGCCGTAGCGGTCTCCGGGTTCTCCATAACATTTGCGATAGAACCCGCAGCGTCATCTGCGGTTTTCAAAACCATTTTCAGAAGATCGTCTGCTAAATTTATAACTGAAACGGACATTTTTGTTTCCTTCCTTTTTTATAAAATATCACTTACTCTTTTTCTTTTCTGGCGCGTTATGCACCTGCAAACAAGCCGCCATATTTCAAACCTGTGACCTGCCGCTCAATGGGCTCTTCATTCAACTGCGCTGTAATATCAGCATCTAATCGTGCTGCTGTCCCCGGACTAACCTGTACCATGGCGGCAAAATCCCCCGTAGCCGTAGGAGGAGAGGTGCTTTCTGCTACAGCAGATTGATTTTGTTCCGGCGCAACGATTTTATGAACTGCGCCTGTTGACGGATCATAAAGAGCTTGCTCCTGTGCGGGGGCCTCAATTTCTTTCAACCGCTCCATATGTATTTTCTCTTCTTCCGGCGTATAATTACCTTGCACCATATCCACAGTAATCCGAACGCCTTCACGCACCTGTTCACGACGATCTATCAGTGCCTGCCGATCAGCGGCATTCAAACCGCCCTGTTCCAATGTCGTTTCAATGTCCTTAAATTCCTGTATAAGGACTTGTTGCCGCTCGACAATACTTTGCAACTTCTCATTCTCATGTTGAAGGGTTTGTTCCAGAACTTGTTGCGCAAGGTTATTATTTTCTGTTTCCCTCACATAATCCATTGTCGCCAGTCCACCCGCAACCGTGGTATCAACCGCCAGACCTGTTTTTGTTGTCGGTAAAATCGCCCGGGCTGTGTTTGCGGCAT
>CAKZKV010000154.1 GCA_937124505.1 uncultured Alphaproteobacteria bacterium | reverse complement strand
GATATAAATAGGCTGGTCTTTAACTTTAAGAGTGTCCGTATCAAATTCAGGCACGCCGTCATCTGTTAGCTCTATGTCCAAACTTTGCAACTCAAGCCCCTCTAAATCAGGCACACGCCCCGCACATATCAATATACCCGACATTTCAATGGTTCTGTTTTCCGTGATCAGGCGATAATGGCCGTTAAATGGCTCCAGCTTTTGAATGTTGGCACCCATATAAAGCCGCATATCACGCTCTAAAACCTCTTGTGCTTTTTGGTTGATATCATGATCAACAATCCCCATAACGCTTTCCGTTGACTCGAAAGCAAATATCTCAATACCCAGACGCGCTAAAGCCTGACTCATTTCCGCGCCAATGCTGCCCATCCCGATAACGGCGATACTGTCGGGCAGATCATCTTGTTCAAACAAGTTATCGGTGGTTAGAATTTTATCTTCAAAGTCTGCGAAAATATCAGGAATAAGGGGTTTCGAGCCTGTGCAAATAATAATATTATGGGCGCTATACTCTTTATCGTCAACGCGCAGTGTATGCGTATCTATGAACTTTGCCGCGCCGTGTAGAACGGGATGATCATTCATGCTGTCTATAACGCTTTGCACAAAGCCATCGCGCATCTCACGTACGTGGGATAGAACCCCAGCAACATCAACGCTTAAATTCTCACCACCGCTAATGTGAAAGTTCTTGAATTTCTTGCGCGTATGAAAAATATTCGCCGCTTCAATTAAGGCTTTGGATGGCATGCACCCCTGCCGTGCACAGGTGCTCCCGCCTGGGCCTTTTTCAATGAGAAGGTATTCGGCATTATTCTTCTTACATACTTCAGCAGCACTCAAGCCAGCAGAACCCGCGCCAATAATAATAACATCATAGTCGTAAGACATTTTTTCTCCTTTAAATTTTTTAGATAATTTTAATGAGCATCCAAATGGCCATACCCATCATCATGAGATTCTCAGTCAGGGAAATAACCCCAAGCGGCACATTGCTGTCACCACCAACGCAGGCACATTTAAGCTCACGCTTATCAATGTAAACGGCCTTAAAGACTGAGATCGCACCAATAGTTCCTACAAATAGCGCTGCGGGAGCGGCAGCAAAAATTAGAACACCTGCAATCATGCAGACCCCAGCCAACATCTCGACAAACGGATAGACATAGGCATAGCGCACCCATTTCATCGCCAGCAGATCGTAAGTGATAAACTGATTAGAAAATGCATAGAGATCGCGTAGCTTCAATATGGCCAAAGCGCACATGCTGATTGCGATGAAATTTTCAATCACGCTGATAAGTCCAAGACTGCCCGCAACCGCATAATTCACAGCCAGTGCCATGAGAAATGTTGTCACAAAAACAGCGATAATAGGCTGATACGTTGTGCCTTTCTGTTTTAAAGTCGAAACACCAAAATAAGATACAAGATCGTCATAACCGCCAATTCGTGCATCGTCGATGAATGTTTGCGGCGTTGTTTTGACATTGTGCTTGTCTTTAAAAGCGTCTGTTTCTTCACGCGTTTTAAGGTGGTGGTCTTCAACCTCATAGCCTTGGCATTCAAGCAAATCCTTCGATTTTATGCCGTAAGGACACATATGATCGTCAGTCACCATGCGGTAAAGTGTTGCTTTTTTAGTCACTGGAATACCCTTTCATTTTCAAACCAACATTTTCGTCACAAAAAAGTTCCTCAAAAGCCGGAACTTTTTCTTTGCTGTTGCGTTAGCGCTGTAGAAACAAAAAGGAGAAAAAATGTCGAGCAAAGCACATAAAGAAAAAATCTGGAATTTCATTAGGGCACCTCTAAAAACGGTGTAATTTTCCGTTGTCCTTCAAAAAGCCTAGTCTGACGGACAGGTTCCGGCGTTTTTTCACGTATCTGACTGTTTTTTGGTATCTTCTTTTCGTAATCCTTCGTTTTAGGGGCTATGCGGGCGCGGGTTGTCCGCATCTCTGACCGGTGCGGAGCAGGAAGACAAAGCGCTGCATGTTATAGGCGAGGTTTTTCAAGCCGATCTTCGTTTTCGCTCTTGCCATGCCGATTGTCCGCACCAGCGTTCCGCCCATATTGTTGGCCTGATGCCCGAACACATGCTCTACGCGGACGCGCACCTTCGAGCGCCGTTTGTTGACCTGTTGCTTGTGCTTTGAGAGCGGCCTGTTCCGGTGTCCCTTGTGATGGATGTGCGAGCGGATCATCCGCTCTTTCAGGTCTGTTTCGCGCTCCGCGCTGCGGTAAGCGCTGTCCGCCCATAAATCCGCGCAGGTGTTGTCCGGATCGAGCAAATCGTCAAAGCTGCGGCTGTCATGCGCGGCAGCCGAGGTGACATCGTACTTGCGGATCAGCTTGAACCGCCGGTCAGCGTTGATATGGTTCTTGTAGCCGTAATGCGAGATTTCGTTCTTCTTTGTCCAGCGCGCATCCGTATCTTTCTGGCGCAACTTTGCGCGCGATTCCAGCCATTCTTCGGGAACATTCCCGGCTTTGAGCGCGTCGTTTTCATCACGGTCATTGCGCTGCACCGGCACGTGCACGAAGGAGGCGTCGATCATCTGGCCGCCCATGGCGCGCAGACCCTTTTCTTCCAGATGACGGTTAAACAGGGCAAACAGCTTCTCTACAGCGCCAGCCTTGACCAGATGTTCACGAAACAGCCAGATCGTCTTCGCGTCCGGTACACGCGCATCTATAGCAAGACCAAGAAAACGCCGGAACGAAAGCCGGTCCCGGATCTGATATTCCGTTTGATCGTCCGATAGGTTGTACAGCGACTGAAGCACCAAAGCCTTAAACATCAGCACAGCGTCAAAAGGCGGACGGCCTCCGGCGGTATTCTTCTCCGCCCGTTTCAGCGCCTTATTCAGCCGGTGTGACAATGTTTCAATCGCTTCACGCACCTGCTGAAACTCCATTTTCTTCTCCTGATTGGCATCAACACTCTCGCGCTCAATATAGCTTTCGGGATTATATTGTGTTTCAAACTTGGTTTTACGGCGATAGGCCGTGACAAATAAGTTATACATAATTTTAGACGTCCAACTGAACAGATTGCTACCCTCGCGGAACAAATGTTTTTTCTCTAAGGCTCTGAGCACCGTTGATTGAACAAGATCCTCTGCATCGGCCTTATTGCGTGTTAAACGCCAAGCAAAACCTCTCAAGCCATCCATTTCCTCGATAAGTGCATTTTGTTTAAACATTGTGGTGCTCCTTTCACTGTTGTGTTGTTGGAAGTGAAAATTAGCCTAAAGAGGATTCGTAAGCAGATTTTTGCAACTCTGTTACAGAATTGAAAAGCTTTGTAACAGCTTTGTAAGTGAGTATTTCCCTTTTGTAACAAAAACTGCTAAACAGAGATAATGCGACATTTATATTTGGGAGCAAAAGCGTATGAGCCTGTCTGATGCGAATATTCTGGCAATAGACGATGAAGACAGATGGCCTAAGATCAAGGCTTATCTGAAGAAAAGCGGCTGGGATTTATATGTCGCACAAGATGCGGATAGAGGGTTGGATATAATCCGCACACAAAGCATTGACCTCATCCTGCTTGATAAACATCTTGAAGACATTGATTATCTCACTTTGCTTCAAAATATCAAAAAAATCTCCTCAGCCCCTGTCATCGTGATGAGTAAAACCGAAGATGAAACGGAAACGATTGTCGGGTTGGAAATTGGCGCGGATGATTTTATCAACGAGCCGTTTCAAACGCGTGAGCTGGCTGCACGTATCAAAGCCAATCTCAGACTTGTGCAAAATACTGAAGACGATTTATTAGACAAGATAAGCGATAAAAAGGTGCAAGACGACACTGCACTCATTCATTTTGGAAGCTGGTATTTAGATCGCAAAAAAATGGCCGTTTTGGATAAAAACAAAAACCCTCTGGATTTCACAACCGGAGAGTTTCAGCTTTTAGAATCTCTTGTCCTCTCCCCTAATCAAGTCCTCAGCCGTGAGCAGCTTTTTGAAAGAACGCGCGATGAGGAATTCGATGGCTATGACCGCGCCATTGATGTCCAGATCGCCCGTATCCGCAAAAAATTGGACGACACACCCGGTGCTATCGATTGCATAAAAACTGTGCGCGGCATTGGCTATATGCTCGATACTAAAACCGAAAAAATTTCTTAAAAATTTGGAACAAAGTTCTTTTTTGTTTGTAGGGTCAGGTTAATCAATCCGCAAACAGAGAAAAAACCATGCTCCCACATTTAATCGCCTATATATCCGTTGCCGTGACATTCTTAGCCATTGAAGCCTTATGGCTGGGTGTGATCATTTGTAAAAGTCACGATTTAATCTGACGGTTATGAATTATCGGACAGCTTGCGC
>CAKZKV010000153.1 GCA_937124505.1 uncultured Alphaproteobacteria bacterium | reverse complement strand
TGAGTACGGCGAGACCGATGGATAACGAACTCACGCAAAGAATGCGAATTGGTATTAACCGTTTACAACCTGCCATGTACCATCTGCATTCTGACAAGCCGTTCCATAACCTGTCTGTGCCTGACCATCTATATAGATTGTCTGCTGGTATTCACGACAATAACGGCCACTATTTGCTTTGTAATCGTAGACAGGTGTAACGCTGCCGGAATGGCCGCTTTCCGGGTTTGACCAACTCACAGTTTGACCGATTGGGGCCGTATGGGCTCTTGAGTTTGCCTGTTGTGCATAGATCATATCGGCACGATCCAGAGACTGACCAACGGAACTTCCAACCAAAGCGCCCAGAAGGGTCCCAACGCCAGTCGCAACCAGTTGCCCCTTCCCATCACCAACATTCGAACCAAGGATACCGCCGATTGCCGCACCAGCAACAGCACCCATTGTTTGCTTGTTGTTGTAAGAGTTCATATCTTGCGCTGTACACGCGACCAATCCGAATGATGCCGCCATCAGGGCTGTTAAAACAAATTTTTTCATATTTTATTTCCTTTCAATCTTGCGCATAATGCGTTTGATTCTAGATTAAGATAATGCATTGGATTTATAATGCCAGTCAAAATTAATTACAATAAATTACAAAACGAACGGAAACCATGACCTACAACACACTTGATGACTGGCCGAATGCCCCTCACCAGCTTTTTGACGAATGGATGAAAGATGCGGAAAAAACAGAACCGCATGATCCGAATGCCATGTGTCTCGCCACGGTCGGTGACAACAACATGCCCTCCGCACGCATGATGCTACTGAAAGGCCATGATGAACGGGGATTTGTGTTTTATACCAACGGGGAAAGTAAAAAAGGGACACAACTCGCGGAGAATATGGCTGCCGCCTTGTGTTTTCACTGGAAATCCCTGCAAAAACAAGTCCGCATCGAGGGGCATGTCGAACTGGTATCCCAGGAAGATGCCGATGCTTACTTCAACTCCCGCCCCCGTAACAGCCGGATCGGCGCCTGGGCTTCCAAGCAATCCCGTCCTCTGGCACACAGAGATAACTTCCAATCCCGCTTTGAACATTATGAAGAAGAATTTGAAGGTCTGGACATCTTCCCCCGTCCCGCATACTGGCGCGGATACCGTGTCATTCCACAGAGTATGGAATTCTGGATTAATGAAGACTTCAGACTGCACAGACGCTGCGTCTACACCCCGCAGGAAGACGGCTCATGGCAAAAAACAATGATGTTTCCGTAGGAAATCTTGGCTGAAAGTAAAAAAGAAGGTTTGTAAAAACAAAAAATAAGAAAAAATCATGAGGCCACATCTAACAAGAGGGTATTCGTCCTCAGAAGATGAGATAAAAAAACCGTCTCTTTCTGCGACGATATCTGCTGCATTTTCGGCACAAGAAACAACACATGTCGTTACGCCAAAAACAATACGTGCCCACAGTCCAGAGTGTGGGGGATGTCAAGACCATGACAAAGCCATGATGATTTCCTATCAACTGGACGAGGATGAAAACGAAAATAAAAATGGTTTTTAATAATTTATGACGTTTTTCTAACGGCGCCAGATGCGGAAATCTTACTGGATTTAGTTGATAAAATCCCATCAAGTCAGGCTGAACGAGGACTGATACTGTCCTTCGAAAGAAAACTTGCTGGAGATACTGTGACTCTCAGATTAAATGCAAAACAGGCACACGGTTTCCTGAACAACATACGCCATAGCGAAAACAAAATCAGGTCATACATCAAGCGCAGGTGCAAAGACCCCAGGTCCGATCCTCTACCTCAGAGAGACACAGGGCCTTCCGCAGAAGAAATTGCTGCTGCAAAAACCTATCTGGACTCACACTATCATCTTGAACCCCAAAATATTCCACTGAAGGATATTGAGCCGGGGTTACTACTTGCCGCTCTATATAATAATGCCCAGACGGGAGGCATGGGCATAGGACATTATCAGAATACCATCATGCATCCAACCGAAGCAAAATATATTCTGGCGGAAGTAGCCCGCTCTGGTGCGTTACCCGAATTTGATACTTTAAACGGGCGCTCTATCAAAACGCACTTCAAAGAACAGAATGGCAAGTGGTTTGTAGGCTTCACTCGTTTCTGGGACTACAATAATCTGCCAATCGTTGTTGTTATAGAAGCCGCTCGCACAGGTCATTATACCCGCTTATCCGGCCAAGGCATTCTGGATACAAAAAATGAAGCGTCCATTTTACTAGATCGTATATTGCAACGAAGAGATCACGATAAAGTAAAAACCCTGACAGCGTTACATGAAGAAGCAACAAGAAGATTATCATTGCAACAAAGTCAGTATGTTATGGCGCACAGGAATGCACTGAGACAAACCCCTTCTTTTGTCATATCTAAAAGCTATCAACTTAGCATTGGTGGGAACGGGCCACTTACAGGAGAAATCGGTCATTTAATCAAGCCATACAAAGCAGTGAGTCTGGCTACAGATACCAGTGACCATAGAGATGATACGCCAGAACAAACGCCTCGTCTGTAACGGTTGAAGATGATCAACCCTGTATTGCATAGCAATTGCATTTGCTTGTTTGAAGGCATTATAAGTTTTGCATATCACCTTGTTATGAGTCATCCCCGTCCCCGCCTGCGCGAGGATAAACTCCGATGGGGGATTCAGAAATAACTGGAATGACAACAATGGGGGGATTTTTGAAATAATGTTTCAAATGCAATCGACATGCCCGGTATTGGTGGAAGCAGTTCGTGCAAAAGATAAATCAGTACCAGCAATGGGACTACAACATCCCCTGATAATGCTCGCTGGTCATGGTTTCAATTTCCTCATCGGAAAAATCGAAGTGGCGGCCCAGTTCCGTAATGATGGCTTCCCGCAAAACCTTCGCCAACTGTTCCCCCGTTTCACACCAGACATCTAGAAGAGGACGGCGAAAGAGGATAATCACATCATCGTCATTCGCCACCTTGCTCATCACCCCCGGAGATATTTCCCGTCCGCTGCGATACAGGGCCAAAAGTTCGAAAGGATCATCCAGATCAAGTTCATCCTCCAAAGCTTCATCCGCTATATCCTCAATAACGACGGCCAGATCTTCGCAATACTCCAGAATATCTTCGGGAAGCGTATCAAGAATGTCCTGCGCCAACACCTGAATATCATCCGGGCTGGGTGCCGTTGTGTAATGCATGATGATCTGAGCCTGATTCATGACGGATTCCTTCCTCAAACACACAAGAATATTTTTTTGAATATATTAGATTTTACACCCGAAACATACAAAACAGCAATATCATGATCGAATCACCATACTCTGATACGTAAAAAGATATATACATTCTGGAAACAATCATACAAACCAGATAAGATAAATGAAATTTTTTAGAATGCGCGATCAGACATGGCTTACCAACTTAAAACCGTAAAGATACTTATTATTGATGATGTTATCCCCATGCAAACGCTTCTGCGCTCTATTTTGAATACGTTTGGCTTTCAGAGTATTGAGACAGCAAATAACGGGCAGGACGGATTTGAAAAATTCTGCCGCTATAACCCGGATCTTGTTTTAACAGACTGGATGATGGAACCTCTCAACGGCATAGAACTGGTTGAACGCATCCGAAAAGACCCCCTCTCCCCAAACCGTTTCGTTCCGATTATATTGATGACAGGATTCAGCTCCCGCCTGCGTGTTGAATATGCCAGAGATGTCGGCGTGACGGAGTTTCTGGTCAAACCCTTTACCGCACGGGAACTTTACGCAAGAATAGAACACGTCATTGAAAAACCACGCCAGTTTGTAGGCGCAAACGGATTTTTTGGTCCCGACAGACGGCGACGTAAAACCAATGACTATGACGGCCCCAGTAAAAGAGCAACGGACGCCCCGAAAGAATCTTTTCCTAAAAAGAATGCGGATGGCCAATCAAAGAAAGACGCAAAACTTTTAAAATCAATCACAAAAAATATTAAGGAGGGGCAGACAAAACAATGACCTCTTCTAATGATATAAACTACATCAACGCCCCCAACTATTTGAAACAAAAAGTCGGGAGCGGCGGCATCCCCCCCAAACTGATTGAAGATGCCCAAAAAGTTATTGAAAACAACGAGGTGGATTTCACGCCTTAC
Organism: uncultured Alphaproteobacteria bacterium; assembly: GCA_937124505.1. Lineage (GTDB taxonomy): Bacteria > Pseudomonadota > Alphaproteobacteria > Micavibrionales > Micavibrionaceae > JACKIP01. The sequence goes on along the minus strand of CAKZKV010000153.1, from coordinate 1,446 downwards.
ACACAAAATTTCCTGGATTTTATCAGTGCAACCATCGACAAGGCCCTCAAAAGCAAATTTCGCACGCATGATCATGTCACAGAAATGATCTATCCTGTCATGCAACTCAAGGCTCATGGCGGCATGTTCAGACAGCCCCTGATCTCAGAGATTGCAGCCAGCGCGCTTTCCTTCTTAGAAAACATTTATGTTCTGGATGATGATGCGCTTGATGTCATCAAGGCCCATTACAACGCCCTGAAACCCATACTGGAAAACAGAATCAGGGGGCTTGGCGGCAAGGAAGGACAAATTCTGGTGAAGGAACTGCATAATGTCTGCCAGCGCTACTATACCAAATACGACATCTCTCCTGATGAATATTGACGAATATTAATGCAACGTTAAGTGTTCATTAGCTAAATTTATGATAAAATAAAAATGTAAATTCTGGAGATTTTTACAAATGACAAGCATTCCCGCCGGTATCGCCGCCCAGCAAGCCCTGACACAACAAGCCATCGCGCTTGAAACGGTCAAAAAGTCTGCCGAAGCGGATCAGGCAATTGCGAATCTCCTTGCCGACGCAGTCGATAACGTGCCCAAAGGTTCCCGCGGCAGTGTTGTGAACATCACAGCCTGATAGCTTTCTTAAGACTCACCCATCATTGTTAAAACCGTCTTTTTTACCTTGTCACATAGAAATAAGGGGGTATTCTGTATAGGTTAAAAAATGGCAGAGACACATGAACTACAGACAGATTTTCCGCGATAATATTGATTCCCTCAAACAGGAAGGCCGCTACAGAACCTTCGCCACACTGGAGCGTCTGGTCGGAAAATTTCCAAAAGCTCTTTACCACACGCCACATACCGCCCCGCGAGAGGTCACCGTCTGGTGCAGTAATGATTATCTGGGCATGGGCCAGAATAAAGTCGTTCTGGATGCCATGAAAGACGCGATTTATAATTCCGGGGCCGGGGCTGGCGGCACGCGTTATCACGTCGAACTGGAGGAAAGCCTCGCCGATCTCCACCAAAAAGACTCGGCCCTTGTTTTCTCCTCTGGATATGTGGCCAATGAGGGGGCGTTAAGCACCATTTTAAACCTGTTGCCAAATGCCGTTGTCTTTTCGGATGAACTCAACCATGCCTCCATGATTCACGGGATGCGTAGCAGCCGCCAGGCCACCAAGAAAATATTCCGCCATAACGACCTGAACCATCTTGAGGAATTACTTAAAGAAACTCCTGCAAACTGTTCAAAAATAATCGCTTTTGAAAGTGTTTACTCCATGGAGGGGGACATCTCTCCGATTAAGGAGATTTGCGATCTGGCGGACAAGTATAATGCCCTGACTTATCTGGATGAGGTTCACGGAGTGGGCATTTACGGGCCGCGCGGGGCTGGTGTGGCCGAAGAACAAAACGTGATGGATCGCATTGATATTGTCGAGGGGACTTTCG
>CAKZKV010000152.1 GCA_937124505.1 uncultured Alphaproteobacteria bacterium | reverse complement strand
TAGTTTCACTAAACAGAGGCCCGGCCTTTTCGGCTGTATAGCCAATCCACTGATCAGCGCAGGTATATTCCAAAACACTGTCAGGACGATGAATCACAATTTCGCTGGTAATAATATCTTCCTGCGCCTCCATCGCAGCACGCCCGCGCATGACCACAAATATTTCTGAATCACAGGCATTGGTTGTCATGTCGCCAACGAGATATTCACTATCATCCCATAGCACAGTACCACCAGGATCAGGCCCGACACCTGTTTCCAGTCCCCCGGAATTAGTCGGTGGCGGGTAGGAAGGTGCTGCAATAGGCGGTCTGGAAGAGGACGAATCATCATCAACAGGAACTGTCCCTGTATCTTCTACATCTGAAGGATTTACAGGATCAGGCCCCGTGTAAGGCTCTTCCCCTGCGCCGCAGACTCCCTGGTCTTTCCCTCCCGCAATGGCACCGGAAAGTCTTTTCGCCCCATCTGTCTTCAAACATGACGCAATTGTCGCATCACACAAATCAAGCCCATAGGCCGCTTCAGGGTCAACCGGTTGTCCGTCAATACGAATTTCAAAGTGCAGGTGAGGGTCATAAGACCCGTCTCCTTTGGAGCCGGAACTCCCACATTTGGGGTCAGGTGGCGGCCCGGCAGAATAAGAACTTAAGTGAAAGTAGCTGACCTTAACACCACAATCATAATGCACATGCAGCCTGCGCCCGGCTGCATTACCATCCAATGGTCTGTAATCAAGGCTTTTATAACCTGACGTCACTTTCGCCGATGTCCCCGTCGCACAGGAATAGTCGGTTCCCTTGTGCGCTCTGGTTACCCCCCCCATCGTTCTTAATTTAAAGTCACTGGTAACGGCACCGGGCACAGGTCGTTCAATTTTCACCTCCGCCAAAACGCTGGAAGTATGCGCCATGCAGAACATCTGAACAAAGCAAATAAAAACAAATGCTTTTAAAATTCTTCTATTCGGACTGTATTTATTTAACATTCAGCCATATATCCCTTTATCAATTCTCCAGATACATCTGTTTCTGCGCATCCCACTTATAAACCGTCGGAGCAAAATCGTTCAAAACGTTATCATAGACCAGCAAATCCTTTACCCCGTCTGTCTCTTCAATCGAAACATCAAGCTCCGCATATTCAAAATACCCTAATCTTTTTACTTCGTCACCTGTAATAGCGACCACCCCATGATGACATCCTATATTATTACATTTAAAAAATGTATCTGTGATCCTTACAATATACTCTGGATTGCCGTCTCCGTTCAAATCTTCTTCATGCACCCCCAGCAGAGGCACATCATCCGGCATTTCTTCTATAAAGGTTTCTTCCCTGAATTCCTTCGCCAGCTTATCATAAAGCGGCCCATCCATCATATAGCGGAAGGACAAATGCACCGGGCGCTCCGAGCCGCTTATATCATCATGCGCCAAAACAGGCGTGACTGAGCAACTCAATAACGCGGCAACAAGAAAAAATTTATTTAATGGACGCATATGTATTTTCCAAAAACTCCGCAATATCATATTTTAGCAAGCTTTTTAAAATGATACAAAAATCCTAACGGATTTTTTTCTCTACGCCTAGTTTTTTAAGTTAATTCATTGAAATAGTTTTGGGAAAAAGGAACCAGTATTTGCCCCGAGATTTCATTTTTCCTGCCCGTTCTTCGGCTCCGGAGCCATATCCCCAGAAAAAATCACCTCGCACCACGCCTCTGATTGCGCCCCCCGTATCCTGTGCAATTACAAGCTGGGCCAACTTGCCTTTGCCTTGTTCGGGAGAATCGAACGCCATCCAGACCGGCAGGCCGTAATCATAGAGGTTTTTGTCAACAGCCAGCGACCGCAAAGGCGTCAGGACAACGCCCTGCGCCCCGACAGGGCCGTCCGTTTCGAGCGCCCTGAAAAACACATAGGACGGATTTAAATTCATCAAGTCCTGTGCCTGCGCCGGATTAAGTTCCATCCACGCGCGGATTGTCTGCAAAGACACGTTTTCTTTGGTCAGTTCTTCCCGCTCAATCAGGGCGCGGCCAATCGCAAAATAGGCATGGCCGTTCTTTCCGGCATACCCGACGCGCATGGTTCCACCTGTATCCAGTGACACCACACCGGAGCCCTGTATCTGCAAAAAGAACGCATCAACCGGATCGTCCACCCATACTACGACCTCCGCAGCCGGAAGCCCCTCTCTTTCAATCGCCGCACGATCAGGATAACGCAATAACTGGCCGTCTCTGACTTGTGCAGTAATTTTCTTTCCTTCCAAATCCTCATACCACTGCCCCAGATCAGCCGTATATAAATCCTCCGGCACGGCATAAAGCGGTGTCTGATAAGACCCATGACGTTTGAGGGAACCGCGCAATGAAGCCTCGTAATAGCCGGTAAACAAACCTTCCTGCGCACCCGTTTCACGGACAGAAACCTCGTACGGATCAAACCACGTCTCAAAAAAACTGCGAACGGCCTGCGGGTTCACAGAATTTACAGAGACTGCCGCGCGACACGGCTCGTGAAAATCACCATACGTCCCCAGCGGACGAAACGGTTTTTCAGCAGGTATCTGTAAAAGCTTCTCGCAGGAAAGCCGGAAGGCATCCATCGCTGTTCTCAGGTTATCCTTGTCCCATGCAGGCAATTGTTGATAGGTGGTTTTCTGAAAGACAGGCGTCCCCGCCTGCTCTGCCGGAGGCTTCACATGCCCGGTACATCCTGCCATCAGACACAAAGACAGGAACAAAAAAGCCTGCTTTTGCACTATTCGTCCCCGGAATCAGAAGAGGATGATCCGTCTGTGGTATCCTCACCGCGGCTGCCTTCATGCGTTTCATAGAGCCGCCACACGGGATCGCGTGATTTGATATCACGGCCAAAGACCCAGATATCATTCATTTCCGTTGCGCGATTCGGATTTCCGGCAAGCAGATTGCCATCCGCATCCTTCACGGTGCAGGTTTCCTCTGCCTCAAATGACACAAAGACATAGGCCATCCGGTCCTCCAGCTTGGCGCCGCTGATCTCGGCCTTGCGAATAGCGTGTATTTCCGTCTGGATAAATTCACCTTTTTGCGCACGGTTATCAATCTCCTGCGCAAAGCTGGCATAAACGCTTTCGGACAATAACGGCGCCAGAAAGTCCTTGTCACCGTCCGCAAACGCCTCAACAATCATCACATAGGCCTCTTCAGCATTTTTCAGGAACTGCTGCGGATTGAAGGAACGGTCTTTTTTGCCGATTTCCCGCAAGTTCTCCCGTACCCCGGCATCAGGAGCCAGCTTCTCATCAGAAAACGGATCGTAGAGATCACTCTCATTCATTCTTTGTTCGGGATGATCGGACAGCATCAGTTGCGCATTGGCAGACGTCTCATTCTCATCATTCGTCACAAAGGGGTTCGGGCGTTGCGGCTCATCACCGTGACGCGTTCCCAGAATGCTTCGCAGCCAAAAAATCAGGCCCGCTGCAACAAGGGCATAAATAACGATATCTGCAGGTATGTCCGACATAATTTCTCTATTATTTTGTACAAGTTCTTAGCTTAACATGCTTCATACCCGAAATAAAAAGATTTCGGGGTTTTTATAAAATAAGAAAACTGGCAAAAAATACAAGCCATAAGCAAGCCAATTTGCATCATGCAAAAAAATTTTACCTTGTAAATAAGGTTTTCTTTCCCCTTTTCATCTGCTAAACAGGGCAAAACAGGATAAACCAAGGATAAAATATGAGTAATTCAGAACAAGACAATGAAAATATCATCAGCGCAAAACCGGCACCTGTCGTGATCCACGCGCAATACCTGAAAGATGTTTCCTTTGAAAACCCGAATGCCCCGGAAACCCTGAAACAGGGCAAGGGCGGCCCGGATATGGACGTAAACATCAATCTCAGCGCCCGTGAAATCGAAGAAGAATCGATGAAAGACCTGTACGAAGTTACATTGATGCTGTCTGCCACGGCCAAGCGTGAGGACACAACCTATTTTCTGGCTGAAATCCAGTATGCGGCACTGGTCGCCCTCTCCGGCCTGCCGGAAAAGCAACATCACCCGATGCTGTTTATCGAGGTTCCCCGCATGATGTTTCCATTTGCGCGCCAGATTCTGGGCGACCTGACGGCACAGGGGGGGTATCCGCCACTTCTGCTGAATCCTGTTGATTTTCAGGCGATGTACATCGAACGCTTCGCTAAAGAGCTGGAAGACAGCAAAGACATCAGCAAAGCAAACGGCAAAGCGGCATAAGCATTATAATAAACAACCCCGCCACAAGCAGCGGGGTATCAGCATGGGGGACGCAATGAGTCATTGTGTCCCCGTTGTTTTTTTGCATTATACTTGTCATCCTGAACTTGTTTCAGGATCTTTCTTTAAAAAGCTAAAGATTCCGGCCGGAGTTTATGCCCGCGCAGGCGGGTGCCGGAATGACGAAACAACAGGAATTGAGTGTTTCGAGTATAGTAAACAAATATAGATGAGATTGTTTGAACTTCCCGGAATACCATCATTACACGGCTTGTCCGTGTAATGACGCGGGTTTGAGGAAGTTTTATCTATTTTCATAGTGATTCCAGATAAGAATAGGACACTTCTATTCTAAAGTCGAACAACTATATTTACCAACTTCCCACCCGTCAATTTCGTCATCGCGAGCGACCAACGGGAGCGTGGCGATCCAAAAAGCTTTGGTCTCTCTAGATTGCTTCGTCGCCTGCGGCTCCTCGCAATGACGGAAAATAGGCACTTTTCAAAAATTGACCGGTGGCAAGATTTACCAACGCCTAATATTTATTCAAATAACCATTTAAAAATAAAAGGTTAAACAGAATCCGCCGTCTTCTTCCATAACGGCTCTTTAAGCTTTTCCAGCAAGGCCGCATGCGCGGCCTTTTCCTCTTCCGGAATGTCAAAGACACGCGGCGCGCGGTACGGGCGTTCAATTTTATTCTGCGCCCCGGCGGCCTCCCCGGCTCCGTTCTGCCCGATATCCAGACCATGCTGCCGCCCACCGTTTAGCTCCAGCCAGACACTGCCCAGCAATTCCGCATCCAGCAACGCGCCGTGCAGTTCCCGGGCGGAGAGATCAATATCAAAGCGGCGGCACAGCGCATCCAGATTCGCAGGCGCACCGGGAAACTTGCGCCTTGCAACTTCCAGACTGTCAATCACACGGTTATTTTTGATACCCGGATGCCCGACCTGTTTCAGTTCATAATTTAAAAATTGCATATCAAAAGTCGCATTATGTGCGACCAGCTTGCTGTCCGTACAGATAAAATCGAGAAAGTTTGTAAATTCCTGTGAAAAAACCGGCTTGTCTTTCACCATCTCATCGGTAATCCCGTGGATGGCCGTTGCCTCTGCCGGAATAGGTCGCTCCGGGTTCAGATAGACATGATAATGCCTTCCTGTCGGCAGGTAATTAATCATCTCAATCGCGCCGATCTCGACGATTTTATGCCCTTCCTCCGGTTTGAACCCCGTGGTTTCCGTATCAAAAATAATTTCGCGAATCATGATGTGATTATACTAAAAATCACTGCAGCGGCCATTTGTTTCCCAATCGCCATAGCGCGTCGGTTCCGGTTTATGCTCATATCCGCCGATCTCCTTTGGCGCCGGCTTTGACTCCGCCTTTTTTTCTATCTCTTTTTGCGGGATGGTCTTTTTCTCACTCATGAGACATGATATGACCCCTTTATGGATAAAATCAATGAAGAAGAGATTCTGAAACCTCTGCGCGCGGAAATTGATCATCTCGACCGCGAGCTGATCGCCTTGCTGGCAAAACGCTTTGATGTGGTTCACCGGGTGGGCGAGATCAAAAAGAAATACAATCTCTCCCCCATTCAACCCAAACGCATGGAACAAGTCCTCGAACGGGTTGCGTCACTGGCGGAAGAACACCATATTGATCCTGATTTTGTGAAGAACCTCTATCATATGATGATCGACCACGCCCACGCGCTGGAGTTCGAGATCACGGGACAAGATCATGAGTGATCCCGATATCCTCGCCGCCCGCCTCTGCACCCTGCACCTTTTATGTCAGATACTGGAAAAAAAACAGTCCTTTGACCTGCTGTTGGAACGTGACGCCGCCTTCCGTGCCCTGCCCGCCAAGGAACGCGGTTTTACGCATATGCTGACCGCCACTGTTTTGCGCCATATCGGGCAATGCGACGACCTGATCACAAAAATGCAGGACAAACACGGACGCCCCAGCCAACTGAAACTACAAAACATTCTGCGCATGGGACTCTGCCAGATTTTATACATGAACGTGCCCGACCATGCCGCTGTCAGCACATCCGTAGATCTGTGCGAAGCCTCGGATTTGCAGCGTTCCAAGAACTTCGTCAATGCCCTTCTGCGGCGTTTTCTGCGTGAAAAAGATATTTTACTCTCCAAACAGGACGAAATCCTCCTGAATATTCCGGCGTGGCTTCTCCAACCTCTCATTCAGGACTGGGGCCTGACCCAAGCCGCCAAAATCGGCGCGTCCCTGTTGAGCGAAGCGCCACTGGACGTGACCATCAAAAATCCCGGCATGCTGGAACACTGGCTAAAAGAGCTGGATGCCCAGCACCTCTTCCATAACACCATCCGTCTGAAAAATCCCGCCGCCATTCCGTCCTTAAGCGGCTATCATGACGGGCACTGGTGGGTACAGGACGCCGCCGCCGCCCTGCCCGTTCACCTGATGGGCGATGTCAGGAACAAGCTGGTTTTTGACCTGTGCGCCGCGCCGGGCGGGAAAACCGCGCAACTGGCCGCGAAAGGGGCCAAAGTCATTGCCCTTGACCGCTCGGCCAAACGCCTCTCCCGCTTAAAAGAAAATATGGAGCGCCTGTCTTTCAGCGGCACAGTGCAAACGATGACGGCAGATGCCGCCGAATGGAACCCGGAAGAATTGGCCGATGCCGTCCTGCTGGACGCCCCCTGCAGCGCCACAGGCGTGATCCGCCGCCATCCCGATATCCTGTACCTGAAAAGCGAAAGGGATATCGACGGCCTTGTCCGCACACAGGCGCATATTTTCGATCATGCGGCAACCCTCCTGAAACCCGGAGGAATCCTCATTTACTGCACCTGTTCTATCCTGAAAAGCGAAAGTGAAGATCAGGTGGAAACGTTTCTCACAAACCACCCGGACTTTGAGCATATGCCCGTCACACCTGAAGAAGTGGCCGGAAACGAGTCCTTTATCAATCCCGCCGGGGATTTACGCCTGTTTCCGTATTATCTGGACAGTCTGGGCGGGCTGGATGGATTTTTCATCAGTCGCCTGCGAAAAAAATGATTCGTGAATAACCACCCGTGGGAAAGGGGAAATCATGCCAGAACGTTCACGCGATGATCGCCATGACAGCGCAAAGGACGCCATGTGTTTTGTCATTTCGAGCGATAGCGAGAAATCTCCTGATCGTTTCAGAGATTTCTCCTCCCGCGGGTCGTCGAAATGACAGGAGGTATTATTTTCTTTGCGATTCATGGCATTTTCTTTGCGCTCTTTGCGTGAGCGATGAAAAAATTGGCCGATGGTAAGTGATTCATGGATTCTCTTCACTTTCATAATCATGTATAATAAACAATTGAATATTCATTCCTGATCCCGGATACTCTTGCCATGACTTCTGAAACCCTTATTGCGCCCTCTGTGCTGTCTGCCGATTTTGCCAATCTCGAAAGCGAGATCAAGGCCATGGACGCGGCTGGGGCGGACTGGTTTCATCTGGACGTGATGGACGGGCATTTCGTGCCGAATATCTCCTATGGCGCGCCGGTCATCAAAGCCATGCGTCCGCACACGCAAAAAATCTTTGACGTACACCTGATGATTGCCCCGTGCGATCCATACATACAGGACTTTGCAGAGGCCGGATGCGATATCATTACCATTCACAGCGAAGCCGGGCCACACCCGCACCGCTCCCTGCAACTGATCAAGTCCCTTGGTAAAAAGGCCGGCATCGTCCTGAACCCTGCCACACCTGTCTCCGCTTTGGAACATGTCATGGATCTGGCAGACCTTGTCCTGATCATGACGGTTAATCCCGGCTTTGGAGGACAAAGCTTTATTGATTTATGCGATAAAATCGCCGCTGTTCGCCGGATGATCGACCAATCGGGCCGCGATATCCATCTGGAAGTTGACGGCGGCATCACTGCCGAGACCTCCAAACTCGTACGTGCGGCGGGCGCAAACGTCCTTGTGGCGGGAACCGCCAGTTTTAAAGGTGGCCCAGATGCGTACGCGTCCAATATCAAAGCTTTGAGAGGAGAAGGATAATGGCACCGTCTTTTATCCAGCATCTTCGTCATCAGGCCGGGCGCATGGCGTACAGCAGCTATTTATATAACTGGAGCCTGAAAAGCGACCTGCCTCTTGGTCTGATTTACAAGCCCGTCGATCCCTGGACGGGGGACAAGGAAAAAGGCCGCGCCCTGACACAAGGTATTTTTGAACTGCACGGAGAGGACGTACGCGCCTTCGGGAACTTCTGGAAGCCTGAATGCGGACACGGTAAGTGGCTGGATTACCTTCACAAATTCGAATGGCTGCGTGATTTACGTACACTTGGCGGCGACGATGCCCGCTT
>CAKZKV010000151.1 GCA_937124505.1 uncultured Alphaproteobacteria bacterium | reverse complement strand
CCAGCACGATATGGTCCAGATAATCGACATTTTCCATCAGCCAGCCCCGCGCCTCCGGATGAGTCGCATCCAGATGCACCCAGGCCAGTTCACTGGCTTTCAACTTTTGACGGATATCGCTGCCGTGTATCTGTTTGCCGCCGCCTTTGCCGTCAAAATCAAAAGAAAAGAGGATCATATCGTCACTGGTCATAGTTTTTATATTTACACATCCCGGAAAATTGGCAATCCCTCTTCCCCTTTTCCACATCTCACGGTATAGTCTTAATCTATGAATCAAGTACAGCCTGTTGATACCTTATCTTTTGAAACCGCTTTGGAAGAGCTGGAGAAAATCGTCCGCTCTCTGGAGAGTGGCGCAGCACCGCTGGAAGAGTCAATTTCCACTTATGAACGCGGCGTCGCCCTGAAAAAGCATTGCGAGAAAAAGCTGGCCGCCGCCCAAATGAAAATCGAAAAAATTTCCATCAATCAGGACGGCAGTGTCTCTGCCGCGCCTTTTACTGAAGAGACGTAAGCCGTATGCCATCACCCCGCGAAGCCACCCATAGTTTACAGGAAGCAATGGATGAAGTCATTGCCAAGGTCAACAAAACCATTGAGCGCCTGTTGCCGGAAACAGACCTGCCGGAGGCCCACCTTTACGAAGCCATGCGCTATGGCACATTAAACGGCGGCAAACGCCTGCGCCCGTTTCTGGTTATACATTGTTCCAACTTGTTCAAGGTTGATGAAAATCGCTCCCGCCGTGTGGCCGCCGCTCTGGAAATGCTCCACAGCTACTCCCTGATTCATGACGATCTTCCCGCCATGGATGATTCCGATAAGCGCCGAGGAAAACCCTCCGTTCACAAGGAATATGACGAAGCAACGGCGATTCTGGCCGGGGACGCCCTGCTGACTCTGGCGTTTGAAATTCTGGCCAGCCCGGACACACATGAAGATCCGCGCGTCCGCTGTGAACTGGTGTCTTGCCTCGCAAAAGCCGCAGGGGGGCATGGCATGGTCGGCGGACAAATGCTCGATCTGCTGGCCGAAAAACATGATTTCGATCTGGGGACGATTTCCCGCCTGCAACGTATGAAAACCGGAAAACTTATGGCCTTTGCCTGTGAGGCAGGCGCTATTCTTGGCAAAGCCGATCCAGCGCACCGCAAGGCGATCATGAATTATGCCCATGATCTGGGCGCGGCCTTTCAGGTCACGGATGACGTTCTGGACGTGGAAGGCGACGAACACCTGATCGGTAAACCCGCCAATCAGGATGACGCCGCCGGAAAGGCTACCTTCGTCTCCGCCATGGGGAAAGAACAGGCAAAAATGCGCGCCGAAATGCTGGTACATCAGGCGATCCGTCATTTAAAGGTCTTTGAAGGCTCCCGCGCCGAGATGTTGAAGGAACTGGCTCTCTACGTCCTCAGCCGCCGGGCCTAAACCCCGCTATTTTCAGAAAAAACTAAAAAAAGTCACAAAAATGCGTTATCCTTATAAGAGGAGACTGAATAATGCGCCTTTTGATAACTACACTTTTGATTGTCATTTCAACAATAATCCCACAGACGTCCCACGCCTGGGATCGCAGCAAAGCTATAACAGACCGGGATTCAGTTTTTAAAAACTGTGAATTAGACCCTCTGGAGAATGCTTACAGGGATTGCACCTGTTACGCAGATGAATATGAGAGGCTTTTCCTGAAAAACCTTATGAAACACCCAGATTTTATTGAACTTGAAATCCGCACAATGTGCTATGACACCAAGGAAGTTTATGTTTATGAATACAAAACCTGTCTGGATAAAGTAGAAGCGTCTCAAGACGACTTTCCCGAAGATGATCCGGAGGTCGTCAAAGAAATGTGTGCTTGCCACGCAGATTACATGAAAGAAAAACTGGAAGATTACATTGACAGAAAGCACAAAAGAGACGCCTTCCCTGTAAAACAAATCAGAATATCTGCCTATAAATATTGTCAGAGAAAAACCGGGTTTGGCCATACAAAAATATATTAAAAAGCCTGTCTTTGCAGAGATTCATAAAAACTAGGCGCTGACGGACTGCCCCTTATGCAGCAAAGACATAGGATCACGCGGATCAAGTTCTGCTTCGCGCATTAAATGATTACAACGGGCAACGGCATATTCGGTGAAAGCGCCATCACGGTCTAAATTCATAAAGAGCCGTTTTGTTTCCATATCTGGAAAAGTTACAAAAGCTTGCGGATTCGGCTCCAATTCCTCGCAAATATTAATTCCCGTTACAGGATGCTCCCGCCCCTGCATCGCTTCCTCAACAACTTCCGTCCATGCTCTCATATAATAAGGATGCTGGTGATCTCTTGTAAACGTTTCCGTATGTATTAAACTGCGTTCACTTTCACGAACCTTATCCTCAACCAGTTGCCTTTCAGCGGCATTCCGAAACTGCAGAGTCTGACCTTCATTGCCATATGTATGCTGAACAGGGATATCGGCATTGCGTGCTGCTTGCCTGTAACTGGCGACAAGCAGCGTGTCTTTCATAAACTGAGCAGGGTCTGAAGTTGTCTCAATAAAAACCGACGAAGGGTCCGAATCGGAATCGGGATAATAACTGCGGTCAGGCATTGAATAGTCTATATGTTATTTATTAACTTATTAATTTTTTATAAACTATTTCTTACCTGATATGATACGAACTTGTCAATTTTTGTGAAAAGATAATCAAGTTTTTCTTGGTCTATCCTCTCTGAAATGTTAAAGGAGAGTGATGGTCGCGACAGAAAAAAAGGAAAAAAAACCTACAGAGTGCCCTGAGTCCGTTTCAGGTAACCTCTTAGATACAATCAACTATCCTTCTGATTTCCGTCATTTTTCAGACACTCAACTGAAACAGCTCGCCGCAGAAACACGGGAAGAGTTGATCAAAACAGTTTCCAAAACCGGGGGGCATCTGGGTGCGGGGCTCGGGGTTGTGGAATTGACCGTGGCCCTGCATGCAGTTTTTAATACACCGGAAGACCGCCTGATCTGGGACGTTGGGCATCAGTCTTATCCCCACAAAATCCTGACCGGACGCAAAGACCGCATCCATACCTTGCGGCAAGGCGGCGGCTTGTCGGGTTTTACCAAACGGGCCGAATCGGAATATGACCCGTTCGGCGCGGCGCACAGCTCCACCTCCATTTCCGCCGGGCTGGGCATGGCCGTGGCACGGGATCTGGCCGGAAAACAAAACAAAATCGTCAGCATCATCGGCGACGGCGCCATGACG
>CAKZKV010000150.1 GCA_937124505.1 uncultured Alphaproteobacteria bacterium | reverse complement strand
AAGCGGAGCAACACAGAGCGCCGCCATGCAGGTCGTTGGTGGACAGCAATCCGCGCCGCCCGCCTCCGCTCCTGTTGCAAAAGCCTTATCAGCCGGTGAAGCCGTGATGCGTGCCGTGCCCCAGGCCGCGCCGGTCACAACGCCGGAAAGACTCGAAGATATCGTCGCCTTGCTGGAACAAAACGGCAAATTTCAGTTGGCCTCCCAAATTCAACAGTACGTACGCCTCGTACGCTTTGAAGACGTACAGTTAGAGTTTTCCCTTGAAAAAGGTGCACCCCAGACATTTGTCAGTGAATTGACGCAAACTTTGCGCGCCCTGACCGGCAAACGCTGGCTGATTATTCTCTCCGATGCGCCCGGCGCAGACACACTCTACACCCAGAAAAAACAGGCGGTCAGCGCTGAAATCCAGGCCGCAAAACAAGAGCCCCTGGTAAAAGAAATCTTGCAGATATTCCCCGAAGCTGAAATAACAAGAATCTATTCAAAAGAAGAGGACAAGTAAAAATGGACATTCAACAAATCATGCAACAGGCGCAGGCGATGCAATCCAAAATGCAGGAACTGCAAGACGAACTGGGCGATACGGAAACAGAAGGCCGAGCAGGCGGCGGGATGGTTGTCATACGTGCCACGTGCCGCGGGGAAATTCGCAACATCCACATCGACGATTCTTTGATGAAGGTTGAAGAAAAGGAAATGCTGGAAGACCTGCTGAAGGCCGCGATGAATGACGCAAAATCCAATTCCGACAATCTGTTGGCGGAAAAAACGGCAGAAATGATGAGAGAACTCGGCCTGCCCGCGGGCGCGCAGCTTCCATTCTGAGTTTGCTTTGCGCGTTTTAACCTGGAATATCAACTCTGTACGTCTGTGCCTGCCGCTTTTAAAAGAAGTGGCAGATGCAGATTGTCCTGATATCATCTGCCTGCAGGAAACCAAGTGCCCGGATGACCTGTTTCCTGTAGATGATATCAAAAGCTGGGGCTTTGAGCACCAGCACATCTGGGGGCAGAAAAGTTATAACGGGCAGGCGATCCTGTCGAAAATTCCGTTCACCGATCCCAAAACCTATGCGCGCTGCGGGCGGGAGGATTGCCGTCATATCTCCGTTAAATTTGACGCGTTCGAATTACATAATCTGTACGTCCCGTCCGGCGGTTCGGGCGGCGACCTGCCCGATCCGGAAACCAATCAGAAATTCAGGCATAAGCTTGATTTTGTTGAGGAAATGGCGGCATGGTTCCCTGATACGTACACAAAAGAGACCCCTTTGATCGCCGTTGGAGATTTCAATAT
>CAKZKV010000149.1 GCA_937124505.1 uncultured Alphaproteobacteria bacterium | reverse complement strand
TGACGGGACGATGGCGCGGCTGCCCGATTTGAGAGATTTCGCCGCCCGCCACGGGCTGCGTCTGGTTTCCGTACGGGATGTGATGGTTTATATGGATCAGCAAAGAGAAAAGGACGTTGCATGACAAAAGTTTTGATTATTGAGGCGGTTTTTTATGAAGATGTCTCTGATATGTTGCGCAGTGGCGCGGTTGAGGCCCTGAAAGCGCAAAATGCAGATTTTGATATCCTTACCGTGCCCGGCGCGCTTGAAATTCCGGCGGCTTTGAATTTCCTGACACAGGATAAAAGTGAATATGACGCGTTTGTCGTTTTAGGGTGCATCATCCGCGGGGAAACGTCGCACTATGATATCGTCTGTAACGAAAGCGCACGCGGGGTTTATGATCTGGTGCATGCCCGTAATCTGGCGCTGGGGAATTGCATTTTGACCACGGAAAACAGACAGCAGGCGATTGTTCGCGCTGACCCGCAGCAAAAAAACAAGGGCGGGGATGCGGTACGGGCGGCTTTGCGTATGCTGCAACTGAAAAACGGCGATTATCAGTTTTCCTCTGCCTGCAAGGCGGCGGCCTGATCTTCCAGATTCAGAACCTGATCCATCTCCTCCAGCGCCGTATGGCGGTGTGAGATCAGAATCAGGGACGCGCCGTTCAGGTTGTCGATGACACGGCTCAGGATGTCCTGCTCCATTTGATAATCCAGCCCTTCGCCGGGTTCGTCCAGAATGATGCAGGGTGCTTTTTTCAGCAAGACCCGCGCCAGCGCCAGACGTTTGACCTGCCCCCCGGACAATGATCGGCCATGTTCGCCCAGAATTGTTTCATATTGCTGCGGCAGTGTTGCGATAAATTCATGAATGCCGGCCTTTTTACAGGCATCTTCCATGTCCTGTCTGGAGGCGGCGGGATTGCCGAGGAGAAGATTTTCACGGATGGAGGCATTGAAAATATACGGGCTTTGTTCCAGAACGGCAAAGCAGCGGCGCACGTCTTCAGGGTTATAGCTTTTGATATCCTGCCTGCCTATGGAGATCTGGCCTTCCTGCGGCTCCTGAAATCGCAGCAATAAGTTGATCAGGCTGCTTTTTCCTATGCCTGTCGGGCCTGTGACGGCCAGTTTTTGTCCCTGCCGTACCGAAAAAGACAGACCGCAAAAAACCGGTTTATGCTGCGCCTGATAGGCAAATGTTACATTTTCAAAATGGATGTCCTTTGCCTCTGGAAGGGGCTGTGTTGTGTCCGCTACTGTTAAGGCGGGCTGTTGGTCGGCGATTTCAAAAATCCGCCGCGCCGCCCTGAGGACGCCACCTAGTTTCTGGAACGCGCCGAGAACCGGGGTGACCGCCTCAAAACTGGCGAGCATCAAAAGCGTGAGAAGAACGAGACCCGGCGGGGAAATTGTGCCGTTTTGCAAAAAAAAGAAACTGATGATTAAAATGCCGTACATGGCCAGTTGCGCCAGAAATCCGCTCAGGTTCTCGCCCGTGGAGGCCTTGTTTTGTAAGGAGACCGTATGATCCCTTATGCTTTCACTTTGCTGCGTCAGACTTTTGACGTGCGTGCCGTCCTGATCGTAGAGCAGTAATTCGCCCATGCCCTGTAAATTGCTGGCCAGTTGCGTGCGCATGTCAGCGGAAGTATTGACCAGAGATTCCTCACTTGTGCGACTGTTTTTGAAGATCAGAAGCGGGATGATACATCCGGCTAGAATCAGGAAGAGGCCCGCCCATAATGCGAGGACGGGGGCGAAGAAGGACAGGGCCAACATGATGAGGATGGTGGCGGCAAGCGCCGTGATAACGGGAACCAGAAAGCCCAGATAAAACCGTTCCAGCGTGTCGATATCGCCGCGCATGCGACTGAGCAAATCGCCGCTGCGCATAAAGCCGAGCGCGGACGGGGAAAGAGGCTCCAGCCGGTCAAACAGCCAGCGCCGCAGGCGGGCGATCAGATGAAACGTGGCCTCATGCGTGATCAATCGTTCGCCGTAGCGACCGCCCGTACGGATGATGGCGCAGGCGCGGATGATGGCCGCAGGAGTAAAATAATTCATAGAGACGCCTGCGATTCCCGCCAGCCCCATGGCAGTGATAAACCAGCCGGAAACGCCCATCAGAGTAATATTGGCCAGCACCGCCGCCAGAGACACCAGCCCGCCCAGCATCATCCATCCGGCATAGGGACGAAACAGTTTCAGGAGGCGGGAGAGGTCTTTGTTCATGCCGTTTTTTCCTGCTGTTTTGTTCTGTCCTGTAACATTTGCTGCTGAACCAGAGCGGCATAATCCGGGCAGGTTTTCAGCAACGCCTCGTGGGAGCCGTGTTGTTCAATGCGTCCGTCATTCATGTAGAAAATCTGTTCGGCGTGCCGGACGGTATGCAGGCGATGCGCCACGATCAAAACGGTTTTATCGCACGCCAGATGTTCCATGGCATGTTGCAGGAGGCGTTCCGTTTCAAGATTTTCGTGTGCATCAGTATTGGCAGATAAACCCGTCCGATGCGACCGGGCGCGACGGAGCCAATGTCGCGCTCCATGCCGAAATGGGTGGCGGTGTTGATCGTGGCCATCTGGATGGCCACCACCGGGTCGCAGCCGCAGGCGATGGCGTGGCGCAGCACCGGGCTGCCAAGCTCACTACCGTCGTCAAATAC
>CAKZKV010000148.1 GCA_937124505.1 uncultured Alphaproteobacteria bacterium | reverse complement strand
CCCAGAAACGCCAGATCACGCCCCGCTGTTGCCTCATCTATATCATCAGAGGCCGGAAGAAGCCTTCGGGCCAGTGCGAGCGTCCGCAAACCATCCTGGGCAAAGGACTGATAGGCCTGCGTCACAGCTTCTCTCATGTCCTCAGTCAAAGACACGGCGTTTCCACCAATCAGAATATGGCTGCACCGCGATAACAAAACTTCCGGCGCGCCTTTGACATGGGCCATCATGCCCCCTTCGCACGCCTCTATCACGGACATGCGCTTGCGGGTCGAATTGAAAGAAAACTCATTGACGATCCTGCACCGCGTGTCCTCCAGACCGGCCTTTTGCGCGAGGGTGATAAAGGCGGCCTCCGTTGCAGATCCCAGCGCCACCCATTGATGATCTCTCCGCGAAATCCGCGCATGATTACACTTATACCCGGTTTCCAGAAGCGCCCTCAGATCGGGATCGGAGAGAGGCTCAATCGCCTCAGACCCTCTCGTAAAGCGTCCCTCCGGCGCATAGCCAACGCCGCTGACATCCAGAACGCCACTGCCAAGCCAGATTTTTTGCACGGTCATTTCATTTTGCGTCAGCGTCCCGGTTTTGTCCGTACAGATTACCGATGTCGCGCCCAGCGTTTCCGCAGCCTGTAAATGCCGCAGCAGAGCCTTGCGCCGCGCCATGATCCCGGCCCCCAGCGCCAGCGTAATTGTAACGACAGCCGGAAGGCCTTCCGGCACGGCTGAAACGGCAAGCGAAACGCCCATCATAAACATTTCCGTCAAGGGCCGTCCCCAGACCCAGCCAATCACAATCATCGCCCCCGCAACCAGCAATGCCAGCACGGCCAACTGCTTGCCCAGATAAGCCAGTTGCCGTTGCAGCCGCGTCGCGGTTTCCCTGATTTGCCCGGTCAGGCCGGCGATCCGTCCGAACTCCGTCTCCATCGCCGTGCCGACGACGATCCCCTGCCCCTGCCCATTGACAATATGTGTGCCCATCCAGACCATATTACTGCGCCCGGAAATATGCGTCTCCTCTGCGATTTCCTGCAAGTCCTTCTCTACCGGCACGGATTCCCCGGTCAGGGACGCCTCATCGGTTTTCAAATTCACCCCGTAACTTAACCGCAGATCGGCGGGGACAATATTCCCATTTTCAAGCAACACAACGTCCCCCGGAACTAACATCATTGCGTCGATCTCTTTTAATTCCCCGGCGCGTAACACCGTACAGCATGGCTGTAACATCTTTTTCAGGCTGGCAAGGGCCGTCTGGGCTTTCCATTCCTGCGTAAATCCCAACAGGCCGTTTAGAATCACAATCGCCAGAATCGCCAGCGCGTCAATCACATCGCCCAGAAACCACGACATTCCCGCTGCAATCACCAGAATTAAAATCAGCAGACTGGCAAACTGATCCAGCAAAATCTGATACCAGTACGCGCCTGTTTGCTCCTTGAGTTTATTGGGGCCGTACTTGCGAAACCGAACGGCTGCTTCTTCTTCAGACAGGCCGTTTTTCGCAGAGGTCTGTAGCGCCTGCTCTGTTTGATCTATTGAAAGTGAATGCCAGTTTTTCATCAAACAAACTATCCATATTGTGCGAATTCCAGAATTTCACCATCCGGGCCAAGAAAATACACAAGCTTCTTGTTTGTAGGTTTATATTCCTGAATATCGCTAAAAAAGGTCACGTCTTTTGATCTTAGTTTGGCCACAAGAACCTCAATGTCTTCAACCCGAAAGGCCATATGGCGCAGCCCCAGTTGATTGGGCTTGCTCATATCCGTGTCCTTCCCGCCAGCCGGGCGATAATATTGCATCAGCTCCAGAGCTGTCTCCGTATCGGGGAATAATAATTTGGCATATTCTCCCTTCACCCCCGGCAAGCCGACAATATCGGAGATCCATGCCCCTTCCAGCACATCCCGATGCACGGTTTCAAACCCCAGCATTTCATAAAATGCAATGGATGCGTCCAGATCGCTGCAAACAATATTGATGTGGTCGATGAGCATAACTTTTTCTTTCTATACTCGTCATCCTGAACTTGTTTCAGGATCTTTTTCTAAAAAGTTAAAGATTCCGGCCTTCGCCGGAATGACAAAGTAACAGGAATTGAGTATTTTGAATATATATTGTTCCATTGGACAAAGAAATACCTTATGGCTTTCTGGATGCTGAAACAAGTTCAGCATGCCAGTATTTACGCCACTTGCTTCCACTCATAGCCCCGGTCTTTGTGATAAAAACCGTTTGAAAACGGAAACCCATAGTCTTTTTCAGAAAACGTCTCCACAGCGTCCTGCGGGGATTTTCTGCCATGGATCACATCGTCAAAAATTTTGGCGACCTCCACCATGTCACAGGTATGCGGGGAAAGGCGGAAATGAGAAATGCCCATATCCATCATCTCCGGGATTTCCTGCACCAGATTCACGCCTGTATGGGACAAGGTCTGGATCCCGTTAATCGACAAAAAGGGCATCCCGTCCAGCGTTTTCAGTTCCATGCCGTCCGGATCGGCTTCGCACGCATAGCGGCAATTATCTTTTACACGGTCACAGGCGCGGGCGTGGTAACAACGGGCGGACAGGGCCAGCCCCATACGCCCGAACACCTGCACTTCCAGACTGACATCCTGCTCCCGTGCCGCATCGGAGAGAACGGACAAGACGTCTTTAGGTAATTCCGCAGACAAGCTGAAATGCACGGCTCCGTTCCCTGCCAGACGAGACAGCGTTTCTTCGTTATACACATTAAAATACTGACCGACCCTGTGTTGCTTGCCGCGCAAAAAATAAAGGGCGGAAGCGTCATTGGCCTCAACCGGATAGGCCTGATCCTCACATAACGCTTGCGTCAGTTTACGTTCGCGCGGTGTCATCACCTCCGCAAAAGAGGCAAATACAACAGTCTTCCCTGCTTTTTGCAGACGCTCCGCAACCTGATCGTGATATTTACTAAAAAACGGCTCACGCTTGGAGCAGATCACCTCGCCCAGATAAACCGTACCAACCGGGGCTTCATCGGCGATCCGAAAATAAAAGTCCCGTTTGTCTTCCGCCGGCCAGTGAAATAATAAAGGCCCCATGGTCACTTGTGTCTGCATGCGTCACTCCCTTGAAAAAATTCCTAGCGCCACCGTTTGGTTGCGTACGCGCCTTGTGTTTGTTTTCCCCCTTCCGTCAGGGCCAGAAGGTTTTCCAGATCAACCTCGTCCCCCGCCATGACGGAATCAATGGCGTGACGCCACGATGACACAACGTCCCGCACATATGATTTTGATCGCTGACGTCCCTCGATCTTGAAAGCATTGACCCCGGCCTTGATCAATTCCGGCAACAACCGCGCCAGATTCAGGCTGATCGGCTCTTCAAACGCATAATACCCCTCTTCCTTGCGTGGGGTCAGGTAACGCCCCTTACAGATTGTCGGATATCCGGGGCTTTGCGTACAGGAAAAACAGTCAATGGTATATATTCCTAACTTGGTTGTCAGGTTTTTGTCCTGATCCTCCTCGTAATGCACATCCTGGGCAGGGGAACAGACCCCGTCCATATTGGTGGACAGCCCCGTCGCATAGTTGGTCAGACTGCACCGCCCTTCGGCCATCAAACCGTGATTGCCAAAGACAAAACATTCAATTTCGCACGGAATCTGCCGCTTTAAATCCGAGATTTCGGGAATGGTCAAAATGCGCGGCAACACCACGCGCTTCACGCCGAATTCTTCGCAGTAATATTTGATCGCCTCAATCGAGGGTGCGCCCGCCTGTACGGACAAATGAATCCGCTGCTGCGGATGTTGGGAATGAATATATTGCGCCACCCCAATATCGGCGACAATAATGGCGTCAATCCCAAACGCGGTTGCTTCATCAACGGCCCGTTTCCAAAGATCGGTTTGCCCGGCGGGAGGAAACGTATTCGCCGCCAGCAGGACTTTCGCCCCTCGTGCATGGGCGTACGCGACAGCCTCTTTCATCTCTTCCGGCGTAAAATTCAGCCCCGGAAAATTGCGCGCATTGGTGGCATTCTGAAACCCGCAATAGACCGCATCCGCCCCGGCATCCACAGCCGTCCGCAAGGATGCAGGCGTCCCCGCAGGACAAACGAGTTCTCCAACAACAGCGGTATCATCTCTCTCCATTTTGCCTGATCCTCCTTAAGCCATTCAGGATTTTTCGGCCCGGCGCGCCGAATAAATTCGCAGCATCTTCAACAACACTTCCGTCCATATCGTCCAGAGCATTGCGCAGACACACAACCGCCTCCGTATCGCCCTGCACACTCAGGGCGCGGCTAAAAAACAGCGCATCCCCGTCCAGCCGTCCGTCCACCATCTCCATCAGGGTCAGAAAGCTGCCCGAGATTGTCGCATCAACAGGCGGTAAGTGACGGCGGCGATACGCCCGCAATGACGGCGACTTCGGATCAGGCCGCAGCACAAGCGCAAACGGCATGTTTACCGGATCAATCAGGAATGATTTTTCCCTGTGAACGCCAATGCGGTTAAACAACTCAGGTTTCCTGAGCGCGATATTGCGAATGATTCTGTGTAAAACCGGCTGCAAAACAAATAACGGAACCGGCCCGATCAGCAGCCGCGTCAAAGCCATCCGTTCTTCCGTATGTCCAAACGAACCGGCAAAATTCAGTATAGAGAGACTCATATGTTACTAATGACACAGGGACAACGCCATGATCCTTGACCGAAATCAAGTTTGACAAAGCCATCCCTAACTTATCTTGAGAATAAATTCCTTAAATACGTCCACTTGTGCTTTGATGTTTGGCGTGTGTTTTTCAATAAACACGTCATCAAGGGCTTCCCCCTCCCGATAAGCCGCGAGGGCTTTTGTGCCATTATAGTCACAGCCCGACAAACGCAGTTTCAAATCATCCGGTTCTCCGCCAAAAGCCGCCGCGGGCAAGGACGCTAATCCATAATGGTTCAACAGATGGGAAGACAGATTTTCCGATGTCAGAACGTCTATTCTGGCAAGCTCCTCTCTATAATGATCAAAATTCGGATAGTTGTAAAACGCTCCCTGCACAGTCGGTGCTT
>CAKZKV010000147.1 GCA_937124505.1 uncultured Alphaproteobacteria bacterium | reverse complement strand
CCACCGGGGCCATACACTCTGGTGGTGATCTTGTTGCTTGCCCAGCTCAACTCATCACGCACCAGAATACAGGCCGGAAGAGATGTCCTGTAGATTGCGGCTGTTTCAGGATTGGCCAGAACGCTGACCAGCCCCGCGCCGGTTCTCGCTGCTGCGGTTGCTGCCAGCCGTGTGGCACCGGTCAGTTTCGGCGCACCGTAAATCACCAGATGCCCGGAGGTGTATTTGTGACCGTCCGGGGATTTGCGGGGAAGTTTCTCTTTCCAGAGTTGTGGATCGTTCAGGTTCATGGTCTTTTACCAAAAAGTAATGTTTCAGGATTAAATATTATACCCGTCATCCTGAACTTGTTTCAGGATCTTTTTCTAAAAACTTAAAAATTCCGGCCTTCGCCGGAATGACGAAGAAACAGGAATTGAGTATTTTGAGTATATATCAAAACAAGTTACACTTCATCCCATGACAAAGAAACAAATATACCGCGACAGTAAGGCCTATACGGACAGGTTACTCAAGGAAATCCGCGACCAGTATGATCCGATCAAGGTGGCGATCGCCCATCCCGTCAAAGAAAATTCAATTCTGGCGGCACAGGAAGCCATGGAGGAAACCTTCATCATTCCGCATCTGGTCGGGCCGGAAGACAAGATACGGGCGGCGGCGGAAAGGGCCGGGGTCGATATTTCCGGCTGGGACGTTCATAATACGGAGCATTCGCATGAAAGCGCGCAGGTGGCCTGTAACCTTGCCTGTGAAGGAACGGTGCAGGCCGTGATGAAGGGTAATCTGCATTCGGATGAATTACTGATCGAGGTCATCAAATGCCGCGGGCTCAAAACCGAGCGCCGCATCAGCCATGTGTTCGCGATGGATGTCAAGACCTATCACAAACCCTTCCTGATGACCGATGCGGCAATCAATATCGCGCCTGATCTCAAAGCCAAGAGCGATATTGTACAAAACGCAATTAACCTTTGGCTGGCACTGCATGACGGGGATGATCTCCCGAAAGTGGCGCTTCTGGCAGCGGTGGAACTGGTCAATCCGGAGATGCAGGCCACGATTGACGCGGCGGCGCTGTGTAAAATGGCGGAGCGCGGACAAATCAAGGACGGAATTCTGGACGGGCCTCTGGCGTTTGATAATGCGATCAGCAAGGAAGCCGCCAGTATCAAAGGCATTGTATCTGAAGTGGCCGGTGACCCTGACATTCTGGTGGCGCCGGATCTGGAAGCCGCCAATATCATGGCCAAGCAAATGACGTTTTTAAGTGAGGCGGAAGCGGCGGGGCTGGTCGTCGGTGCGCGTGTGCCGGTGATCCTGACCAGCCGGGCGGACAGCCTGAGAACGCGGTTACTGTCCTGTGCAATTGCCGTGAAATACCATGCCGCACGTTCTAAAGGAGTAATTAAATAAGATGAGAGATGTTCTTCTGGTTCTAAATTGCGGATCGTCCAGTATCAAGTTTCAGGTTTTTGAAAATGATTCACGGCTGATGCCGATCCTGAAAGGTAAAATGAAGGATATTGGGGGCCGTCCTGAACTGGTTGTGGCGGGCCATGCAAAGATAACCTTCGGGAGCGGTTTGTCCCCCGACAGGGCTTTGTCCGAAGTGGTGCAATGGATACATGCACATGATAATAACTGGAATATTATTGCGGCGGGGCATCGGATTGTTCACGGTGGAGAGGTTTTTTCAAAGCCTGTTGTGCTTGATAATGAAGTTTTGAAGACATTACAGAATTTTGTGTCCTTTGCGCCGCTCCATATGCCATATAACCTGATGGGCGTTGAAACCCTGAAAAAGATGTATCCAGACATCCGGCAGATTGGTTGTTTCGATACAGCCTTTCATGCGGGGCTTTCCGCACTCCATTACAGCTATGCACTTCCATCGTCCCTGCGGGAGCAGGGCATCCGCAAATACGGGTTTCACGGCTTATCGTATGAATGGGTGATGGAACGGATCAGGGAAGAATTGCCCAATCAGGCAAACAGCAGGATCGTGGCGGCGCATCTGGGAAACGGCGCCAGCCTGTGCGCGATTAAAAACGGCAAAAGCGTCGATACGACCATGGGGATGACGGCGCTGGACGGTCTGCCGATGGGGACGCGCTCCGGCGCAGTCGATCCCGGCATCGTCCTGCATATGATCAATGAAATGAGGATGAGCGCGTCTGGAGTGGAAAACATCCTTTCAAAAAATTCAGGGCTGAAAGGTCTCTCAGGCATCAGCAATGATGTGCGGCTGCTCAGACAGAGCGACAACCCGGACGCAACCTTCGCACTTAGATATTTTGCGTTCAAGGTCGCGCAACATACGGCACAGATGGCCGTGTCTCTGGGCGGTCTTGATCTGCTGGTCTTTACGGGCGGGATCGGCGAAAATGATGAACGCATGCGGGAATCCATTATACGTCATCTGTCCCCGTTCGGGTCTTTTGCAACACATATCGTCAAGTGCAACGAAGAACGCGTGATTGCCCGCCATACCCAAAGGTTGCTGTCAGAATCCTAGCAGTATAAGAATAAGGGAACCTCTGAAAAAATCCGGAAATGGCACAAATCGTCATCCTGAACTTGTTTCAGGATCTTTATAAATCAATAGGTTAAGATTCCGAAACAAGTTCGGAATGACGCCTTTGAGGACT
>CAKZKV010000146.1 GCA_937124505.1 uncultured Alphaproteobacteria bacterium | reverse complement strand
AAAAAGAACCATATATGACCCAAATATTAGAGTTCGGTGGTGCATTACGGGAAATAGAGCAATATTTGATGGGCTTCAAAATGCCTGATAATGACGCTGATCCATTGGAAAAAGCGAATATGGGGCATACTAAATTCCTTGACAAAATTGTGTATATGTGTAGAATAGGCATAGATCTGGAAAGTATATATTCGGAAAAAGTTCTTGAAGCGATTAAAGCTTTCGGCTATGAAGATATATATTATGCACAGGCTAATGCCGCAGGGGATGAAGAGACAAAAAATATATACATGTCCTCCCAGTCATCCGAAGCATAAAAGTAGAGAAACGTTAACATAGAGAGGGACAAGATATGTTACCAGCAGTTACATTTGAAGGTACTAAAACGGACATAGGACCAGGTGCACCAACAATCATTTCCGACCGGACACTTTCTGCTCCTACATTGGGAACCGCACCACCTACGCCATCTCGTTAATTTTTAAAATTAGCAGCTTAAATTCTAGCGACATAAGAGCCTTTTTTTTTAAGGCTCTTTAGCATGTTTTATATCTGAAACGATTCCCCGCATCCGCAGCGCCCTTTTTCATTTGGATTGTCAAATTTAAAGGTTTCATTCCCAAGTTCATCCATCCCATAATCAATGGTCATGCCAAAAAGCATCCAAGACAAGGTCTTGGCAATATAGAGATTTTCAAATTGATCGTCGTTACTGAGGTCTTCTTTGCTTGAGACGTATTCCATCGCATAGGAATTGCCGGAGCAGCCGCTTGGCTTTACGTTTAAACGAAGTCCGATTGTTCCTTCGGGGGCTTTTTCAAGACGTGCTGCAATTGCTTTTTGGGCATTTTCAGTAATGGTGATAATTTCTGACATTTAATTTCAAATTTCTAACTAAGTGAACATATTAAGTTGCAGTTTTGCGGTCTCCGCCATAAAAGATGGATCCCATGTCGGGTCCCAGACGATATCAACATCAACCTGACCAACACCGTCAATGGAAAAAATCTCTGCCTGTACCCACTCGGGCATTTCCTGTGCCACCGGACAACCCGGTGACGTCAAAGACATGCGGACATAAACATCGTAACACGAATGGCTTTGCCCTCCTTCTCCTTCGCTTTCATCTTTTTCTGAGCCTTCTTGTATATCAACAAGATAAATCAGGCCGAGTTCATAGATATTGACGGGGATTTCCGGATCATAGATGTCCTTGAGTGCCTGTTTGATTTCCGGCCATAGCGCATGCTCTGTCGGCGCTTCCAGATTTGGCGGCTCGGCAAGTTCGTCGTACTCGTCTCCAACAGCATTTTTAACCATGTGTTTGTCTGCAACCTGTTTCATGTTAGTAACGTCCTGGCTTTTTTTAGGGCACCTATAAACCTGTCTATATCATTTTCAGTGTTATACAAGCCGAAAGAGGCTCTGATCGTTCCTTCAATCCCCAGTTTTTGCATCAAGGGCATGCAGCAATGATGCCCTGTACGTACGGCAACACCGCATTGATCAAGGATCATGGCGATATCTGAAATATGTCCCCAATCGGCTGTAAAAGAGATAATGGGTGCTTTATCAGGAACATCCGCATATATTCTTAATCCATCTATATCTTTTATGGCGTTTGTTGCTGTTTTTAAAAGATCATTTTCATGCTTGGCAACGCGAGCCATACCAATATCTACAAGATAGTCGATAGCCGTTCCAAGGCCTATAACCTCCATAATGGCAGGTGTTCCAGCTTCAAAGCGGTGCGGTGAAGGCTTATAGGTCGAACCGGACGTTGTGACATGTTCAATCATATCGCCGCCGCCCTGATAAGGCAGCATGTCGTTCATAAGATGATGCTGGCCAATCAGAACCCCAACGCCTGTCGGGCCATACAGTTTATGTCCTGTAAAAACATAAAAATCAGCACCAATCTCAGAAAAATCAACCTGATCATGAACGATCGATTGAGAGGCATCAATCAAAATTTTAATTCCAGGATTAAAATGCCTTGCTAAGCTTATGATTTTTTTTATGTTGTTCTTAATTCCCAGTGCATTTGAAACATGATTTACCGCAATTAAACGCGTGCGTTCATTCAGAAGTGACGCGTACGCATCCAGGTCAAGTTTTTTGTCCTCATGCATTGGTATAAATTTAACTGAAAACTTATTGTTTTTGTTTATTAATTGCCATGGGACAATGTTAGCATGATGCTCCACTTCGCTCAGGATGATTTCATCGCCTTCCAATAAAGACGTACGCCCCCAGCTATGTGCGACAAGGTTGATCGCTTCGGTCGCATTTCGGGTGAAGATAACATCATAATCATCTGATATATTTGCAAAATGATGTATCTTACTTCGCGCACACTCAAAGCCCTCAGTTAAAGACTGAGATATCTTATACAAACCTCTATGAACATTGGAATAATTGCAATTCATGAGATGGTTGATCCTCTCGATAACAGCGCGTGGTTTTTGTGCCGATGCTGCGGAATCAAGATAGACCAGAGGTTTCCCATTCATTTCCGTTTCAAAAATCGGAAAATCTGCTCTCCAGCTGTGTGTTATATTTGTTATTGTTTCAGCCATTCTAATACTTTTTGTCTGATGATTTCCTGCACATGGTTATCCTCAATCTTTTCCACAACCTCACTGACAAAGGACTGTATCAGCAAAGCTTTGGCTTCTTTTTCTGAAATACCACGAGAGCGAAGGTAAAATAAGGGGGTATCTTCCAACTTTCCGGTCGTTGTGCCGTGAGAACATTTCACATCATCGGCGTAAATTTCCAGTTCAGGCTTGGTATTCATCTTCGCACCGTCAGACAAAAGCAGC
Organism: uncultured Alphaproteobacteria bacterium; assembly: GCA_937124505.1. Classification (GTDB taxonomy): domain Bacteria; phylum Pseudomonadota; class Alphaproteobacteria; order Micavibrionales; family Micavibrionaceae; genus JACKIP01. The sequence continues at coordinate 1,856 of CAKZKV010000146.1, read as the reverse complement.
GTGTTGGAAAGCTGGTATCCGTCTGTTTTTTGTGCGATTTGATGTACGTGTACCTTCCCCTGAAAGACACCTGATGAGCAGTCATCCAACACATTGCGGTAATTCTGGTGAGAAATACAGTGAGGCGCTTTGTGTTCTATCGTAATCGTTGTATCGCTGTGCTGTGCTCCTGAAAGCATATTAGCACCATTCAGAGTACATTCCGCTCCTGAGCCCAATAACTCAACATGAATCTGGTTGCGGCTTAATCCTGTAGCTGACGTCAGGGTAAATGTCTCATAATAAGCACCCTCTTCCGCCTGTACGTGTGTGTTTTGTGTGCAGGCAGATATATCGGGATTTTCAATGATCCTGTAGTGGCGCAGCCGTGCATTTTTCTTAAGATGGATTTGCGTGATCTGATTATTCCAGTAAGCCCCCTGCCCGTTATGCGCTTCAATGATTGTAAATTCTGAGTTTTCACCCACCTGTACGAGTATTCTGGGCGAGAAAAAAGATGAATCTCTTCCCTTTATTGTAATTTCCAGAGGAGCTTGGCCATGTGTTCCTTCAGGAACATCAACGACAATACCGTCCCTTAAAAATGCATTTCCCAAATTCCAGAGAGACATGTCACCGTATTTGTTCTGCCCGGGTGGTTCTGCACTTAACATGTCTTTGAGCCAGTTGGCAGGAGAGGGTATGACATCGGGCAACTCGTATGAAAAATTGGTATTTCCTTTTACCTGTATCGTAGCTTCGGAAAGCGATAAATGCATATCTTTCAAAAAGACAGGCAGGTTTGTGTATTTAAACCTTTCGCTTTTCGGTGTCGGCAGGCCGCATTCCTGTACGTGTGTGTACGCATTGCGGCGAAGTGATTGGAGCCAATCATCTTCATTTAAGTTTTTAAAATTATTCCATATGGTTGAAATAATTTCTTCGTGTTTTGATTTAACTTCCTTCAGAAGGGCGTTGGCAGACATCAGGCGGCCTCCTTCAAAAATTCCGCATAGCCCTTTTCTTCAAGTTCTTCTGCCAGTTCAGGCCCGCCTGATTTGACAATTTTACCTTTTGCAAGGACATGCACTTTGTCCGGTTTAATATAATCCAGCAGGCGTTGATAGTGTGTAATCACCAGAAAAGAACGGTTTTCACTGCGCATGGCATTCACCCCGTCAGCGACAATTTTCAGGGCATCAATGTCCAGACCGCTGTCCGTTTCATCCAGAACGCAGAATTTTGGCTCCAGCATTGCCATTTGCAAAACTTCATTTCGTTTCTTTTCCCCGCCGGAGAATCCGACATTCACAGGGCGCTTTAGCATGTCCTCTGAAATGCCTAATTCTATTGTCTTTTTCTTCATAAGCTTCAAAAAAGCGAGCGCATCCAGTTCTTCTTCACCGCGCTGTTTGCGAATAGAGTTCATCGCCGTCTTAAGGAATGTTGTTCCCTGTACGCCCGGAATTTCCACGGGGTATTGAAAGGCCAGAAAAATGCCAGCCGCTGCCCGCTCTTCTGGCGTCCGTTCCAGAATATCCTCCCCATCGAGTTCAACTGCTCCCTCTGTCACTTCATAATCTTCCCGTCCGGCAAGAACATAAGAGAGTGTGGATTTTCCCGATCCGTTCGGCCCCATAATGGCGTGGACTTCCCCGTCAGGGATTTCCAGCGAAATGCCTCTCAGGATTTCATTTTTGTCAATTTGTGCGTGTAAATTATTGATTTTTAGCATTCTTTTTCCTTCTATCTTATTTTATTGACCAGCTTGTTATCATTTTCTTCAGGTCTTTGCCTGCAAAGTGTTCCTGCCCTATTTTCAAGGTTATATATTTGCCGGAGTTGGCGGAGCCTTGCTCTATTACGGATCCGCGCCT
>CAKZKV010000145.1 GCA_937124505.1 uncultured Alphaproteobacteria bacterium | reverse complement strand
CTGAGGCCATGGTGGCACCGTGGATGCCGTCGCGCCCTGTCTTTGACCCGACATAGACAACGGGTTGACCCACGGATGCACCTCTGGCATAAAAAATCTTGTCCTGATCGGCAATGCCGACTGTCATGGCATTAACAAGGATGTTACCGTTATAGCTCTTGTCGAACTGGGTTTCGCCGCCGACCGTTGGAACGCCCATGCAGTTGCCGTAGCCCGCAATTCCAGCAACAACGCCGGACACCAGATGGCGGGTTTTCGGGTGAGATGGCTCCCCGAAACGCAGTGCATTCAGATTGGCAATCGGTCGCGCACCCATGGTAAAGACATCGCGCATAATACCGCCAACGCCCGTCGCCGCCCCCTGATAGGGTTCAATATAAGACGGGTGGTTATGGGATTCCATTTTGAAAATAGCGGCTTGATTGTCGCCAATATCAATCACGCCGGCATTTTCTCCCGGCCCCTGTATGACCCACGGGGCTTTGGTCGGTAGTTTTTTCAGGTGCAGGCGGGAAGTTTTATAGGAACAATGCTCCGACCACATGACCGAGAAGATACCAAGTTCCGTATGGGACGGCTGACGATTCAGGCGTTTGATAATCAACTGGTATTCGTCGGAACTCAGGCCATATTCCTTGCCCAGTTCTTCGGTGACATCAGGCTCTTTGAAAATCGGGGGATCAATTTGTAATGCGTTCTTTGTCATAGGGCTTTTATACCCTCGAAAAGCCCTCAAGAGAAAGTCTTTTCTTTCTGATGTTCTTCGTGAAAAAGGGAAATTTCTTCCCGGGCCGAATCACTTGTCCAAACATAAGGGAAATCTTGGCTTTTTTTGATTTTGTGTTTAAGTCCCTTGCTTTTTTACTGTATTATAAAAACTAGAGCATTCTGTTTCCGCAAAAAAGCGTATCTGCTTGTTATGTCTGTAGGGAAGAAAACATCATGGATTCTTGTGACGGGCTTGGCCATTTGTTTGTTGGCTGGCAGCGCATTTCTTATGTCCGCTGAAAAGCGCCCTTTGATCCCGGAAATGGGATTGCCGGACGGGAAGGAGTTTATGGGCCTGTTTGATGAAACAACGCTTTATTGGAGTTCAAAGTTGAATCTGGCGATGTTTTTTCCTTCCCCGAAATATGGCCGGCAAGCAGAGCCGAACTCTTCCATAGAGCCGGTTCTGGTTATCGAAGAGTTTCAGGACATGGATGCGCCCCTTGCAATCGAAGTGTCTGAGCCGCTTCCGGTTTTGCAAAACGGGAACATTGTTTTTGTTGCTCCCTTGACGGAAAACCCCACAGAAAAAGCAGACACCACGGATTCAGGCGTATCAGTGGAAGATCCCCCTGTTGTATCCAATGCGCCGCCCCCGTTTCAGTATGATATCGAAACGGAGGTTTTGCGTGTTGAGGGTGTGTTGGTGCCGCAGGACACAACCGTGATTTCCAGCAGCCGGGACGGAAAAATCAGAGATATTTTTGTCGATAATGGCGATTTGTTTCAAAAGGGAGATATGTTGCTGGCCTATGATTGTCAGGATCTGAATGCAGAGATTGAGGCGATGCAGGCCGCGGAACGTCTCGCAAGACTGAAAGTCGAAAAGGGGCGTGAACTGTTCAAGCTGGATATTATTTCCAGTCTGGAACACTCCGAACTGGAAGTAGAAGAGAAAAAAGCCGCAGCTGATCGTCAGGCCCTGGCGGCGGAGATGGAGGCCTGTGTGATCCGGGCCTCCTATGACGGGCGGGTGATCAAGCGGCTTGCCCACCCGGAGGAATATACGCGCACA
>CAKZKV010000144.1 GCA_937124505.1 uncultured Alphaproteobacteria bacterium | reverse complement strand
TAAGAGCGTAAAAAAATAAGGGGTGTTTTTGGCTCTTTGGTTTCATGTTAAGCAGCTTTTTGCTGCTGATACAATTGTTTTCGTAAACGCAGTGTTTTTGCCTTGATTTTGCGGCGTTGTTCGAGAATATCATTTCCTCTTTATGCATCGGATCTGTCATTAGATGCGCGTAGCGAGCGGTGGTTTGCACCTGGGTGTGGCCGAGGAGTTTGCCGATCATCGGCAGGGAATGCCCGGCGGAGACAGCGTATGACGCGAAGCTGTGGTGCAGGTTGTGGATGCGCACATCCTCCAGCCCCGCTGCCTTACGGATACGCCGCTAGGGTGATTGCAGATCGGCGATGTCGGCGCGTTTGATGTCGCGCACCAAAACCTCGCCCAACGTGGGACGGATGAATTTATACAGCACGCGTTTATACCCAGCGGCAGCGCGGGGTTTCCGGAAGCAAATTCCTTGTAAGTCCTTCGTATGGGGCAGGCCGAACCAAGGCTCAAAGAGGCGATCGTATCGCCGAAACAGGGGACACAGTCAATAAGCTATTCAGTCTCGTATGGGATAGCTTTACATCAAATTTTCTGTATAATCCAAATGCATGAGCGTTTTTGATATTTTAGTGAACTATCACCCGGCTTTTTTAAAGGGGCTTTATGTAACTCTACAACTGGCGTTTATTATCTGGGCCTGCGGCATTGTTCTGGGATCGGCGCTGGGGCTGGCGGGGAACCGTTACAAGTGGTCTGTTGGCATGCCCAGCCGTATTATTTCCTTTTTGCTCTCTGGCATTCCGATCCTTGTCTTTTTATTCTGGCTGCATTACCCGGCGCAGGCGATGTTTGATCTGGTGATTGATCCGTTTTACACGGCGGCCTTGACGCTTTCTATCGTCAATATTTTTGCGGTGTCTGATCTGATCCGCGGTATTTTGCAGGACTTTCCGAAGCAATATCTGATTGCAGCAAAAGTGACGGGGCTTAGCCGTAAACAGACGATCTTTTCCATCCAGTTGCCTCTGATCCTGCGTCAGGCCATCCCAAGCCTTTTGTTGCTGCAGGTCACCATGCTGCATACGACCCTTTTTGCCAGCCTGATTTCAGTCGAAGAGATTTTCCGTGTTGCGCAGCGGATTAACGCGCAAATCTACCGTCCGGTTGAAATCTATACGGCGCTGGGACTTTTCTTTCTGGCGGTGTCGTTGCCGATTAACGGGTTTGCCTTTTGGCTAAAAAACCGCTTTACTCGAAACCTGTCTGAACAATGAGGTATCCCAATGAAAAAACTGATTTTATCTACATTAGTTGTTTTCCTGTCCCTGCTCACCGCCGCGCAGGCAGGGGAAACGTTTGACCGGGTTCTGAAAGACCGTGTTTTACGCTGCGCTTATACGATTTATCCGCCGTTTTTTGCCAAAGACCCGAATACGGGCACGTTCTCCGGCATTTTTCATGATGTTCTGGAGGCAATGGGCAAGGAACTCTCTATTGATATTCAATGGACGGAAGAAGTGGGCATGGATGCCATTTTGCAAGGACTTCAATCGGGCCGGTATGATGCGGTTTGTCCGGGGTATTTCGTAACGCCATCCCGCGCAAACGGCGGGGATTTTACAAAATCTCCTGTTTATGTGCCGACATATATTTACGTTCGTGACAGTGAAAGTCGTTTCAATACCTTCAAGGACGTGAATGCAGAGGGCGTCAAGATGGGAACCATGGACGGCGAATATTCCGATATCCTCCAGCATCAACGTTTTCCTAAAACAGAGGCCGTATCTCTGATGGGGTTGAGCTCGGCGGCAGAGCGCTTTGAACTCGTGGCGACCGGCAAAGCAGATTTCACTGTTGCCGAGGCAACGGTTGCTTTGGAGTACATGGCCCATAACCCCGACAAGATCAAAGCATTTGGTCCGCCCATTATTATGGGAGCCAGTACGATCATCGTTCCCCATGACGAATATCCTTTGGTCGCCTACCTGAACGCAGCCATTGACAGCCTGCTTTTGTCGGGCGAGCTGGACGTTATCCTTGATAAACACCAGAAACATGAGGGCGAGTTTTTACTCCCCGCCAAACCGTATGAGGTGAAATGATGAAAAACTTTTTATATTTAAAAGGTAGATTATGTTTAAACTACAGAGAACGCAGAGCGCACTGTAAAGGGGTTCTATTATCGAAAGAAACATCTCGTTTATGGATTCTCTGTGTTCTCTGCGTCCTCTGTAGTTCACTTCATCCGGCCAACGCCGAAAGTGAAAGCGCGTATGAGCGTATCATGAGGACGGGTGAAATAAGGTGCGGGTATAGTTCTTGGAAGCCGCTATTTTGGATGGATAGTAATACAGGACAGCCAAGGGGGATTTTTCATGATTTGATGGAGGAAGTCGGCAAGCGTCTTGATTTAAAGATTCATTGGTCGGCGGAGCTTGGATGGGGAGAAGTTGCAGAAGCTGTAAATACTCATAAGGTTGATATGGCGTGTGCAGGATATTGGCTTCATCCCAGCCGAATAAAATATTTGCAGGCAACAGATCCGCTGTTTTATTCCAGCTTGCATGTGTGGGTGAGGGAAGAAGACAAGCACAAGTATAGAGATATGCAGCAATTGAACAGGCCGGAATACACAGTAGTCGAAATTGACGGTGGTTCTGCAGGACAAATTATTGAGAAATATTTTCCGAATGCTCAACGTATATCTTTGCCTCAATTGTCTACGAATGGTGACGTCATCTTAAATTTAATGACAAAAAAAGCGGATTTTTTTATTGATGACGTGACTTCTTTTTATGAATACCAACAGGAGAACCCCGGTAAGTTGGCAACCATGTTTATAGACACGCCTTTGGCAGTATTTCCTGCGACAATGCTATTACCAAGGGAGCAGAGTCATTTGAAATCTATGATTGATAATACGTTAAGCTTGGTAGAATTGGACGGTACACTGGATGATATTCTAAACAAATATCAGGCAACAGATTTATTTCTTTGTAATCCGGACCTCAAGAATGTGAGGGGGGAGCAATAGCCATGCTCACAGCCACAAACATTCACAAAGCTTTCGAGGGCAAGCATGTCTTGCAGGGGCTGGACATCTCCATCAAACCCGGCGAGATTACCTGTGTGATCGGGCCGAGTGGCGGCGGGAAGACAACTCTCCTGCGGGCCTTGGCGTTGCTGGATTATCCGGATCAGGGGGAGATAGCCTTTGACGGACATACCTATCAGTTTCCCGTGAAGGAAAAGGAGATTGTGCCGCCATGGCCAAAAGTTACGGCGGTGTTTCAATCTTTATTTTTATGGCCGCACCTGACCCTGCGGGAAAATATCATGCTGCCCGCGCGTACCAAAAACGAGAAGGCCGAAGAGGACTTGAAGGGACTCATTGATCTGTTTGAAATGGGGCATTTTATCAATCATTACCCGAACGAGGCCTCTGTCGGACAGCGGCAAAGAGTGGCTCTGGCGCGTGCGCTGATCCTGAATCCTGAATATATTCTGATGGATGAAATCACCTCCGCACTGGATGTTGAGCAAACGGCAAAAATCCTGACCAAGCTTGTTCATCTGAAGGAGCGTGGGATTGGCATCTTCCTGATTACGCACCAGCTTGGATTTACCCGCCATGCAGCAGACCATATCGTGTTTCTGGAGTCCGGCGTTGTCGCTGAAGAAGGAACCTCTGACATCCTCAAGAAACCAAAAACTGAGAGATTAAAGAAGTTCCTGTCGATGGCGGAACTGGCGGCGTAAGCATTTCAAAAGCTTATTTATAAGAAAACCTGCAAAGAAACCTTGTCATTAGTAAGGCGGGTATGCTTTGATATGTCTATTCAAATGAACCTTAAAGAGAACAGAGTTCTATGCGCATTTGTCCTGTGACCATTACGATGAAGAGCACAATGGCATGCTTTGTGGCATGTCTGTTTTTGGTTTGTCTGACATCTTTAAGTCCTCTCGTTTTCGCCGGGCAGAATATATTGAACAAGCAGGCTGTTGAAAACGCTTTTCGTAAAAAGCTGATATCGTATCAAGATATGATTGCTGAGGAGCGAATAGACGAGTTGCAACAGGCCGTTCGAGATTTGACTCACGATAAAACCATTGTGTTGTTTGAATTCTCGCTAAAATTGCCAGATGATGAGCCTACAGCCGCTCAGCGCGCCTATTTTAATCGCGATCCGTTCATAGATTTATTGAAAAATGCAAAGATTCTGGATAAGAAAAGCTTTAAAATCAGCTATCAGCTTGATGAGTTCAAGCCACAATATGGAGGGGGCACTGCAATTATTCGTGATAGCGGGACGGCCAGAGGCAAAATCAAGGAACCGTTTAGCGGGAATGAGTACGCCTTTGATATGTCTCAGAAGTGCCGCAACACCATCAGCGCAGATGCGGAAACAACATTCAAAATTGACAGCATTTATTGCCGCATGAACGTAGAATATAAGCCCGTATCAAAGCATTCTATTTCTGTTGTGGAAAATGCGCCGGTAAAAGAACTTGAAAAACCGCCGATTGCCGATATTATCTCCGACATAGAAAATAAGAAACACGCAGATTAGGAAATCATGCAGATTTACAATGCCCTAAGTAATGTTCCGCAGGACGCGCGGGAACAATATGTGATCATTGGCAATTTTGACGGATTGCATCTGGGGCATCAGGCTTTGATCAAAACGGCCAAAGAGATGGCATTGCGGGCAGAGAAAAAGCTTTTACTATTGACTTTTGAGCCGCATCCACGGCATGTGTTTCGCCCGGATGATCCGCCATTTCGCATTACGCCGTATGCGCTGAAGGCCAGAAAGCTGCAAGAATTCGGGGTTGATACACTTGTCTCGCTTCCCTTTGATTGGGAGTTTGCCAGCCAGCCGGCAGAGGAGTTCGTTGAAAAAATTCTAGCAGAGGGGCTTGCTGCAGCCCATGTGGTTGTGGGAAAGGATTTTTGCTTTGGACAACTACGAAAAGGCACGCCGGAGACGATCCGGCAAGGTGGCCTGAACGTCACAACCATTGCAGCAGTTATGCGTGAGGACGGGAAAAAATATTCTTCCAGCAGCATTCGTCAGCACCTTCGCATAGGCGATATAAGCAAGGCAAACGAGATGCTTGGTTGGGACTGGGAAATGGAGGGAATTATTGTCAAAGGTGACCAGAGAGGCCGGGAGCTGGGATACCCGACAGCGAATGTGCCGCTGGGGGATACGCTGCATCCGGCTTATGGCATCTATGCCTGTTTTGTGCGAATTGAGGGTGAGGCGGAGTGGTGGCCTTCTGCAACAAATATTGGAATTCGCCCTATGTTCGAACTGGATATCGGACAGGTGGAAGCGCATATTCTGAACGGTTTTGACCGCGATATTTATGGCAGGAGGTTGCACATTAGGCCTGTAAAACGTCTGCGTGGGGAAGCTAAATTTGATAGCCTCGATAATCTGATTGTGCAGATGGAAAAAGATTGTGCGCAAGTTCTGGATATTCTATCAGCGTAAATCCCAGATAAGATCAAACATCCGTTCATGCTCCTTAATTGCATAACGGTCGGTCATGCCTGCGATGTAATCGACGACAATTCTGCTGCGATTATTCGTGTCATCTTCATTTCCCGACTCGCGCAATCTTTCTTGCCAGTTATCAGGAAAAAGGGCGGGTTCCTCCATAAATGCTGCATAAAGATCGGAGATAATGCGGGTCGCTTTTTTGCGCATCCGCATCACAGTGTAATGTGTGTAAACTCTCTCCCACAGGAATGCACGCAGTTCCTCCACTTTTTGGTACATGTCATCGGAGAAGGCAACGATTTGTTGCGACGCACTGCGTACGTCTTCAACCGACTGGGGGTTAAGATCTTGCAGACGCTTTTGCGATTCTCTCAAAACATCGGTAACCATGGCTCCGATCATGTCGCGGATCACTTCCTGAATCAGGATTTTCTGGGGAATGTTTGGCCATTTTTGCTGCGCATTATGGAGTGTTTCGCGCAGCAAAGTAATGTCTTTTAACTCATCAATCGTAAAAAAATGTGCCCGCAGGCCATCTTCCAGATCATGGTTGTTATAGGCAATATCGTCAGCAATTGCTGCGGCCTGCGCCTCGATGGAGGCATAACTTTTTAACCTCAGATCTGTCAGGCTTTGTATGTGCTGCAAGGTATCTGTGATTGTTCCGCTGTACGGCCCGTTATGTTTGACAACGCCTTCCAGCGTTTCCCATGTCAGGTTCATGCCGTTCCATCCCGGATATTTTCGCTCAAGGGTTGTCAGGACGCGCAAAGACTGGTCATTATGATTAAAACCGCCGTAATTTTTGTTGCAGGCTTTTAATGCGTCTTCCCCGACATGCGCAAAGGGTGGATGGCCCAGGTCGTGCGCAAGAGCAACTGTTTCCGCCAGATCTTCATTCACGAACAAGGCGCGGGCAAGGGTGCGTGCGATTTGTGAAACTTCCAGTGTATGGGTCAGGCGCGTGCGGTAGTGGTCGCCCTCGTGGTAGACAAACACTTGCGTTTTATATTTGAGGCGACGAAAGGCCGAAGAATGGATGATCCGGTCACGGTCGCGCTGGAACGGGGTACGGGTTTCGCTTTCATGCTCCTCAAAAAGCCGCCCCTGCGACTGATCAGGACGGCAGGCATAAACGGCAAGGGGCAGGGCACAGTAATTATAAGCGGGTTCTTGCATGACAAATTCACTATAACGCTCTATATTTAAGATGTCATGGCAGAAATTATAGTCGATGAAAGCGCGATCAAACGCATTAAACAACTCCGCGAGCAGCGCGGGGAGGATAAACTCATGCTTCGCATTACCGTCGAGGGTGGCGGCTGCTCCGGCTTTCAATATAACATGTCCCTGTCATCCGATGTGGCGGAGGACGACCATGTGTTCGCAGGATTTGTGGTGAGCGATGATATCTCCCTGCCGCTGATTTCCGGGTCAACCGTGAAATTTGAAGAAACCCTCGTCGGGGCGGAGTTTAAAATCAACAACCCGAATGCAGCGACGGGCTGTGGCTGCGGCGCGTCTTTTGGGGTTTAGGCGGAGAAAAACTTTGCTGAAGTGACAGAGAGACCTGAGTCAGAATAGCTGAAGGAACGCGTGTTCAGACCGTCAGAGAGTGGAGAGAATTTTGCACGTTATTTGGACAATTTTGATACGGAATAATAGACAAAAAAAGTTGCACCATATATAAGTTATTCTGATGTCTAATTTATTTAACAAAAACGATCCGTATAATGAAAGCTTTGAGGAGGCTGATTACGATCAGGTTCCTCCCGAAGATGTCGTATCTTATAATGAATTACGCTCAGTTTTTGATTTGTATCGGCTTCATGACACTGGACAGCTGAATATACAGCCTGAGTTTCAACGCGAAGAAGTTTGGAAAGTCCCTCAAAAGACCCGTTTTATAGATTCATTGTACAAAAGGTTACCTATTCCAAGCATGTGCATAGCCGATGACTATAAAAAAGGGGAGATGATTGTTGTTGATGGGCTTCAAAGGATCAGCACTATCATTTCATTATTCTCCTGAGCGGGGTGTCATGGTGCAGATGGCAATGGCGTCGATG
>CAKZKV010000143.1 GCA_937124505.1 uncultured Alphaproteobacteria bacterium | reverse complement strand
TCAGATTCTCATCCCGCAGGGCCGCCGTCACGTCCCGAAATAACCCCGGGCGATCCGGCGTTATGATTGCCAGTGCGGTTGCGTGACGAGCAAGGTCTTGCGCAACGTGTACCTTTGTCTCTCCGGAAACGTATTCTGATGGAAGCTCCGGTGCCATCTTCACCATACACTCCTGATCTTCTATATAGGCTCTGGCCTTGACGTAAAATTCCTGAATAGCGGCAGCCTTATAGGCATCCCAGCGTTCGCCACCTTCCCCGACGCTCAAAATGTCCGCAGTCGTCAATATGGTCAGTAAATCAAGCTTTTGCTGCGTATCAACAATATTTGTGAAATCTTCAAACGTCTGCGAATCGTCAGGATCACGTTTTTCCGCATACATGGAAAGCAGCAAATGGTGTTCAACCAACCATGAAACCATTTCTTGCTCTATCTCATCCAGGCCCAGTCTGGGCCCATATTCCTGCACCAGTTCAAGACCTTTTTGTGAGTGATCGCCCTCATATCCCTTCCCAATATCATGAAAAAACAGCGACGTATAAAGAATGCGCCGGGATCTGGCTTTGTCTTCCTCTTCCTGCGCAGCAATATCCTGCCATAACTGTGTGGCCAGCGGAGCTTTCTGTCTCCACACGCCCTCTTCCAGATCGCTCATATGGCCAATCCCGACAAAATGATGCTCATCCACCGGGAAATCATGATACAGGTCAAATTGCATCAATCCGTCAACATGCGCGTAGGGCGGCAAAAATCTCTGCAGCAATCCTATTTCCTGCATCTGCCGCAACGCCTCGGCAGACCCGGCACCATGCGTCAAAACATTCATGAAGCAGGCATTGACTTCTGCATCATCCCGGCACGCGATAATCTGATCCACGTTTCTGCGAAGTTGCAGCAAGGCTGAATAATGCGGCCTGACCCCTTCCTGCAGGGACACTTCGTAAAGACACATCATATCCAGCGGGTTCTTAATATTCTCTTGCGCAAAATGGATGTGTTCATCATCAACCAAAAATCCGGACACATTCCGCTTGTCCATATTGCGGTTTGGATGAATATCCTCCCGCATGCGGGCGGCCATAATATTCATGAAAAAGGCCAGCTCCCGCGTATTGCCAAAGAACTCCCGCATCATATTCGTTACGGCCAGATGTTCCGCAACGCCTTCTGCTGTATATCCCAATCTTGTTGCCAGTTCCGGCTGGTGCTCAAAAAGAACCTGCTCTCCCTTTACACCGGAAATAGAATGGAAATGCGCGCGGACAGTCAGAAGCCCGTCATAGGCCGCATGCACTCTTTGGATATCTTCTTCTGCATCCGCTGCAAAACGTCCCTGCGCAATCAGATCTTCAAAGGACATTGCTTCCCACAAAACTTCCGCGCCCACAAAGACCGTCTGGCAATCACGCAAGCTGCCATATCCCTCCTTAATGTTGGGTTCCAGCAAGGTCCCGGGCTTTTTCTTCCGGTGCAAGACCCGCTCATCCAGTTTCTCTGACGTGAATTTCACACGCCGCTCCCTGTCTGCGCGTAATTCTCTCTTTGCCTGCTGAAAATCATCATACAAACCTTGCTCTCCCGCAATATAGCGGCTGGTCAGCGCACTGCTCCAGACCGTGTGGTCTTTCAATGCCTCTTCCTTAAAATGCTGCACAGATCGTGGAAACAACCCGGCCTGATGGAAGCCGGCATCATAAATTGCAGTTGCAAAAGCCGCGTAGTCATTTGCAAATCGAAGTGCCTCTTCTACAGCCGCCCGGTCCTCCCAATCATTGGGCTGCAAGACTTGTTCAAGAGTCTCCATATTTTCCACAGGGTTGCCGGTTGTTTGGAGACTTTTTTGCTGCGCCTCCAGCACCAGCGTCATGTTTTCAGCCAAATCTTCTGGAACAAGAAGTGTCATATCAATATCTGAACCGGGGGCAATCTCCTGTCGTCCGTTACCGCCAAGGGCCACAATCGCGAAGTTGTTCCAGTCCGCCAGATATTCCTTCGCCAGTGCCCGAACAGCCTTATCTGTTGCATGGCTGCGTTCCAGGCCATACGCCCGCCCGTTTATTTCATGATTATCAAGGCGATCTTGAAGCGCTCTCACGGAGGCCTTGAATTGCCGTCCAATTTCTATTGCTGCTGATGTCGTCTCCATACCCTGCTCATTTATATACACCTTCAAAACTTTTTTATTTTATTTTTCATATTATATAAAAAGATCAAGCGCTCGTTGCAGCTTTCTCGCGCATATCACGTTCCAGCATTTCGCCGTGTTTTTTCTTTGCCAGAAGGTCCCGCGCTTTGGCATATTGCGGATCGTTCCAGAACATCAGGCATCCGTTGCAACCGCGGCCACAACATCCCTCCACCCCGGAGCGGGATGTTTTCGAGCGGCGCTCCATTGTTTCTTCACTGATCTTGTCTTGCAGGGATTTGACACGCTTCTTATAAAGATCATCATCCGTGGCATGATTTAGTTCAATTTTCTGCGCAACCTTATCCAGCTTCAGGCGTTCCCATTCCTCTTCGCTCAAACAACTTTCCTTGCGAAGGACTGAATACGGGTGGAATTTGCGTCTCAAGTCCTCAATATTTTCATGATCAAAAGCGGTAAACGGACCCCAGAGCTGGTGTTTCGGCCCGCCATGCACCTCCGCAAAGGTTTCTTCCTTGCCAACCACTTCAAATTCATACAGGCGCAGCAAAACGGGTTCTTCTTTCGGATCGGGCGGAATAAAATCAATCACGTCTCCGGCACACAGCCTGTTCTTGACCTCAATCACAAACCCGTCTTCTTTGACCTCGCGGATGATCCCGGCAAACTCCCAAGAGGCCATGGTCTTCGTATTATCGTAATTATGCGCATAATTTTTCAAACGCCCGTCATGAAAGGCAAGGGTGTAGCCCCGATTACCAACAGTTTCCAGTTCCTTCATATAGGGGCGCGGGTCCCAGCTTTCCGGGTCGGCATAGTAATCGTCAATCGCCTGCCGGTAGGCGCGCGCAACAACGGCAATGTAATACGGGCTTTTGTTACGTCCCTCAACTTTCAGGCTGTCAATCCCGATGCGTAAATAGTCGTCCAGCTTCGGCATCAGACACATATCTTTAGAATTAAGGATGTAAGACCCACGAGAATCTTCTTCAATTGGCAGAAACTCGCCGGGGCGGTAGCCTTCTTCCAGCACAAACTCAAACAGCCCCATATTTTCTTCACTCAGTTCCAGTTCCTTGATCGTCCCGTCATTCAGACGCAGACCAACCTTATACTGCCAACGGCAGGAATTGGCACAATTCCCCTGATTGGAGCCACGCTCAGCCATGAAATTAGACAGGAGGCAGCGCCCGGAATAGGTCATGCACATCGCGCCGTGAACAAAGGTTTCCAGCTTCACGTCCGGGCAACGCTCACGGATTTCCTCTAACTCGCTAAACGTCACTTCCCGCGCCATCACCACCAGCTCCGCGCCCTGCTCCTTCCAGAAATCAACTGTAATCCAGGAGCAGACATTCGCCTGTGTTGAAATATGAAGGTTAAATTCCGGGGCCTGTTGTTTGATCAGACGAAATACGCCGGGATCAGCGACGATAACTCCATCAGGTTTAATGTCGCGGAGCGTGTCGATATAGGTTTCGATTTTCGGCACGTCCTTGTTATGCGTAAACAGGTTCAGCGTCAGATACACCCGCACCCCATGGTCATGCGCAAATTTGATCCCTTCCTTGACATCCTCCAGAGAAAACCGTGATTTGGTGCGCAAGGACATATCGGGTGTGCCCATATAAATGGCATCCGCCCCGTATAATACGGCGACTTTCAAACGCTCCAGCGATCCTGCCGGCATCAAAAGCTCGGACCGTCTTTTCGGCACAGTATCTACTTCGTTCTTGTGTTGCATCCTGCTTTTTTATCGCAAACCGTGAAAAAAGTACAGAAAACTTACAAACCAATATCAGCTTTCCTTTTTATCGTCTTCCGCAGGTTTTTCCGCACTCTTGTCTTTGCTGGCACAACTGCCGCCGCAGCAGGATGATGGACAGGTGCTCATTCCCAGCAGGGTATAAAGCCCACAAAACCCAAGTGCCCCTGTTGCCAGAGGAACAATCCCGATCCATGCCCAGACAGGCCCGCCCAATACCGCCCAAAGCACCAGAGCCAGCCCGATGCCGATGCGCAAAATTTGATCAATACCGCCAACATTCTTTTTCATGAGATATCTCCTCTTTTATAAAAGAAATATAAATCATAAAGGCACAATGAAAAGAAAGAAACAGCTTTTTCTGCCCTGTCACAGGAATTTAAAAACCAGAGTTCGGTGGCTCTGGTAAATAATGCACATTACGGTCATCCAAAATGGGAGTTGTTTCGGTTATTATATGAATATTTTTTATGATGTCCCAGGCATATCGTCCCAAAGTTGTGTGTCGACCCGGAGTCAACTCTTCTGCATATGCAGTTACCATATCCGATATTTCTTTTGTTTTTATAGATATGGCGTCTTGCTCCATAGCCTCTTTTTGCAATTCCGACAGGCAATTACTCAAACTGTTCGCAATCTCCGAAAGATGCAGCAATCTTGCTGTTGCTGGCGTTGCGGCTTTTTGGAAGCCATGGCCATTTCTCTCATATAATTTCTGATTATAGCCACAGATGTAAAGGGCATCATATCCAATCAGGGACTGGTAAAATAGCTTCTTGTCACCCCAATCATGTTCAATAGCGCCCTGCGCCATGCTGGCCGCATACAACGCCTCTGTTTCCAGCAAGGTCAAATCAGTATTATTCTGTTGCATAAAATCCTGACAATGCTCCCGTAACATTCTTGTGGCACCGAGTTTAATATTTTCGAATAGTTCCACAATCTCAGGAACCTCGAATGGATACTCCTCTTCAAACAACTCCTTAATAAATCCTGAAAGAGCCAGACAATAGGCATTTCGTGTCGCCGTACTTTCAGGAATATCAAGCTCCCGTATGTAGTGATGATATGCGTCCAGAACCTCTGCCGGAGACGCTCCAGCCTCTGCAAAGACCGGAAAGTTCTGTTTGATATCTCTTATGACGCGGCGCCCTGCCAGATCATCCCGTTCAGCCATATGATCAACACCCTCTGCTTTATAATTTATGGGCTATCTCGAATGACAAAAAAGCTATTTATACAGCCACATAAGTTTACATATTAAATAACTTTTGGCACATTTCCATTATTTTTGTCAAGACTTAAATAGTGTAGTCACGAGATACTAGCCCAAAGCGCGATGCATCTGATTTGCA
>CAKZKV010000142.1 GCA_937124505.1 uncultured Alphaproteobacteria bacterium | reverse complement strand
AACCTATATCGTTGGTTCAGATCACCTGATGCGCAGTGATTCACGTTTTTCAGAAGATGAAAGCACGATTTTAAAAACCGAAGTACCTGGGGAAACCGTCGATTTAGCTATTCAGGGAGAAAAAGGCTTTAAAATCGTCAAGGATTACAGAGGCATTGAAGTCCTCTCCGCCTATGGCCCTCTGGATTTTCTGGGAACGCGCTGGGCCATTCTGGCCGAAATGGACGAGTCGGAGGTCATGGAACCGATCAACGAGATGAAAAAATTTGCAATCTTCGCAACGCTCGGCGCGGTGGCGGTGATGGCTTTGATCGCTATTTACGCTTCCGGAACGATTTCCAAACCGATCACCAATATATCTTCCACCATGGGCACGTTGGCACAAGGCAGGTTTGATATTGATATTCCCGGTGTTGAACGCCATGACGAAATCGGACAAATGGCCGCCTCCGTTCAGGTTTTCAAGGAAAACGGCATCAAGGCCCAAAAACTCCAGGAAGAACAGGCTCTGGCAGAACAGCGCGCCGTGGAAGAGAAAAAACGCCTGATGCATGAACTGGCCGAAAGCTTCGATTCGCAAGTCGGCGGCATGGTCAGCTCTTTGGCATCTGCGTCTACGGAATTGCATTCTTCCGCACAAGCCATGCGCGGGATTGCCGATAATACCTCTCACTCCAGCCAGACGGTTGCGGCCTCTTCCGAAGAAGCCAGCACAAACGTCAGCACGGTGGCCTCGGCCATGGAAGAAATGTCTGCCAGCGTCTCCGAAATTGCGTCTCAGGTTACAAATGTCAAAACAAAATCAAATGACACGGCCAATAATGCGCAAAGCGCCAATGAAACCGTCGGACACCTGAACCAGCTTGCAGAAAATATCGGGGAAGTCGTCGTCGCCATTCAGGACATTGCCGAGCAAACAAACCTGCTGGCATTGAATGCCACGATTGAAGCCGCAAGGGCCGGAGAAGCCGGAAAAGGCTTTGCAGTTGTTGCCGATGAAGTCAAAAAACTGGCAACACAGACCAATCAGAAAACAGAAGAAATCAGCAGCAGAATTGACAAAATCCAAAGCGCAACACGTCAGGCTGTCGATGCGATGGAAAGCATTATCAATAATGTTGCGGGGATCGATGAATCCGTTACCGGCGTTTCTGCCGCAGTCGAGGAACAGAATGCCACAACGGACGAGATTGTGCGCAGCATCTCCGAAGCGTCTCAAGGCGTTCAGGAAGTCTCCAGAACGATTCTTGAAGTGCAAAAAGGCGCCGGAGAAGCCGGGACATCCGCCGATGCGGTTCTGCAGGCAGCACAGGAAGTTTCCGAACTTTCAGAAAATCTGAAAGCATCCGTGGATCAGTTCCTGAAACAAATACGTTCTGATAATACTTAAGAAAAAGCAATGCTGCATACGATAATATGAATGCGCAAATATCAATCGGAACTTTCAGATTTGTGCTATGATGAACAAAAGTTTTTATCATCACAAAAAAGTTCATGCATTTTTTCAATCAAGGCACGAATTTCCGGAGAGGCAATTTTATAGTAAACAAACTGCCCTTCCTTGCGCGATTCAACATAATTTTTGTCCCGCAGCCATTTCAGGTATTGCGAGACCTGCGATTGACTGGCCTGGTCTTTTTCCTGTTCGAAAATTTCCCCGGCCGACATTTCCTCTTTTTCAATCAAATTGCACAGAATGCTGAGCCGAACCGGATGGTTCAAGGTTTTCAAAACATCCAGCGCTTCCCTCATATCTTCATGTTTTGCCATATTGTGCCTTGCAGTAACTTTCTGACTTGACATTTATATTAAAAAATTTTAATTTATTTATATATAATATATTCTGGGAAATAAGTCAAATGAATATAGATCGCTTTGTTTTTGCCTTTGCAGGCGTTGTTATTTTGCTGAGTGTTATCCTCGCACATTACACCTCTCCGTATTGGCTGTTTTTAACGGGTTTTGTCGGATTCAATATGTTGCAGGCTGCTTTTACGGGATTTTGTCCTCTGGCGATGATCCTGAAGGCGCGCGGCGTCCAGCCCGGCAAAGCGTTTAAATAGAAGAACAGAAAGGACGAATATGGTTCATGTAGTTGTCTTGGGCGGAGGCATCGGCGGCGTGTCCATGGCGTATGATATGCGTGCGGCATGCAGCAAACATCGGGATCAGTTTAAAATCACGGTCATTTCAGACAGTCCGACTTTTCACTTTGTTCCCTCCAACCCATGGGTCGGCGTTGGCTGGAAAAAACGCGAAAAAATTGAGCTTCCACTGGAAAAATATCTGAAGAGAAAAAAAATCGACTTCATTCCGGTGGCCGCAAAAAAGGTCAAACCGCAGGAAAACTGTATCGAACTGATCGACGGTCAGGTCGTTGCGTATGATTACCTGATTATCTCGACCGGGCCGCGTCTGGCCTTTGAGCAGGTGGAAGGGCTGGGCCCGCACGGCGGCTTCACGCAATCTGTCTGTCATGTTGATCATGCGGAAAAAGCCGCGGAGGGCTGGGAAGATTTTAAAGAAAATCCCGGCCCGATTATCGTTGGCGCGGTACAGGGGGCCTCCTGCTTTGGCCCGGCCTATGAACATGCATTTATTATGCACCGCGATCTGGTCAAGGCTGGAATCCGCAACGAAGTTCCCATGACATACATCACCCCGGAACCATATATCGGCCATCTGGGCCTTGGCGGGGTCGGAGATTCAAAATCCATGCTCGAAAGTGAATTGCGCAAGCGCGACATCAAATGGATTTGCAACGCGCAGGTTGACAAGGTTGAAAAAGG
>CAKZKV010000141.1 GCA_937124505.1 uncultured Alphaproteobacteria bacterium | reverse complement strand
GAAGATTTGATTGAAGATACGGAAACAAAACTGTTTCATATGGCGGATACCGGCTCCTCACAGACCGGCTTTACCACGATCCGCGATTCGGTGAACGAAGCCATTCGCATTGCGGAGCAGGCGTTTCACCGTGATTCGCAGGTCAGTGGCGTCACAACCGGCCTGCGGGATTTAAACGACATGCTTGGCGGCTTGCAGGATTCGGATTTGCTGATTCTCGCGGCGCGTCCGTCAATGGGGAAAACCTCCCTCGCCATGAATATCGCCTATAACGCGGCCAGCGCCTATGCTAAAAGCGGCGGCAAGGAAGGGGCGCGCACCTGCTTTTTCTCTCTGGAGATGTCGTGTGACCAGTTGGCGGCGAGATTGCTGGGGGAACGCTCCGGCATTTCTTCGGCGGAAATCCGCAAGGGCAATGTGAAAAAGCACGAGTTGCAGCAATTTATCGAAGCCTCGCACGAACTTTCGCAAATACCGCTTTATATTGACGATACGCCGGCGCTATCCATCGGGGCGGTGCGCACCCGCGCGCGGCGGCAGAAGCGCCAGCATGGCTGTGATCTGATTATCGTGGACTATCTGCAATTGCTGCGCGGGTCGGGGTCCGCCCAATCGGAATCCAACCGCGTGCAGGAAGTCTCTGAAATTACCCGTGGCCTGAAAGCCATTGCCAAGGAATTGCAGGTTCCTGTCATGGCGCTGTCCCAGTTGTCGCGGGCGGTGGAAAACCGGGAAGATAAACGCCCGATGCTGTCCGATCTGCGGGAATCCGGCTCTATCGAACAGGATGCGGATATCGTGATGTTCATCTATCGCGAAGAATATTATCTGGAGCGCACGCAGCCGGATATTGACGATGCGGAAAAATTCGCCAAATGGCAGGAGCGCATGGACAAAGTCCTGAATATTGCCGAAATTATCATCGCCAAGCAGCGTCACGGCCCGGTCGGCACGGTGCGCACCTACTTCGATCCGAAACTGACACAGTTCCGTGATTTGCAGCGGGAGTATTAAGTTTGTGATTGAATAATAAGGAATATTATCATACAATGGTTGCGTGATGATTTTTTCTAAATCCTCCTTGGGCCCCCCCTCAAAACTCTGGAACAAACTGAGTAGTGCCAAATTTTCCTGTAATAACAATTGGTTATAACACTCTCTTTTTCGCAAAGCACCTCTATTGAAAGGCGAGTCAATTTAAAGTATTCTGAACATGTCAAAACTTCTTCTCCAACGTGAGTTTTTCATGAAATCGTTTTTCTCTCTGGTGCTGTGTGCCGCGCTGTTGTTCCTGTCTTCCACCGCTCAGGCGCAAACAAAACGCCTGTATTTTGCGGGATATGCGGGTTTATCCCTGAATAATGATCTGGATTTCTCTGAGAATATCACACCGTCCAGCGGAACGTATAAGCCACAAAATTCCTTTAATTTCGCGGGGGCTTTGGGCTTGCGCTTTAACCGCAACTTCCGCATGGAAGCTGAATTGTCCTATCGTGGGAGAGATATCGAAAGCGCGAATGTCAATGGCACGGGCGTCACGACCGTTTCCGGCAGCGTTGATACAACGGCCCTGATGATCAATGGCTATTATGATTTTGATATCAAGGACTGGAAAACCCAGCCATATATTACAGCCGGTCTGGGCGTGGGAAGACATAAAGGGACAATGACCGATCCCGGCGCTTTTAGTCAAAACTTTGATGATACCGCGTATAATTTTATGTGGAACGTTGGAACAGGTGTGAAATACCGGGTCAGGGATAATTTCGCCTGGACGGCAGGATATCGTTACCTCGATGGCTCTGACATTGGCTTTGGCGGAACAGACCTTGATATGTCCTCCCATGAACTGCGGATTGGTCTGGAATGGGACCTCGCTTACGAGTGAAAATAGCGGTAAATCGTCTCTGCGATGGATTTTGAAATCCCTTCAACCTTCATCAGGTCTTCGATACCTGCGCGGGAGACATCTTTGGCGGAACCAAAATATTGTAGCAAAGCTTTCTTTTTCTTCGGGCCTATTCCGGAGATGCCGTCCAAAGGCGACGATCCCATATCCATCTTGCGCTTTGTGCGCTGCGCGCCGATGACAAAACGGTGTGATTCATCCCGCAGCCGTTGTAAATAATGCAAAGTGGAATCCGAATGCGGCAGCATAAACGGCTCTTTGCCGCGCATGTGAAATTGCTCGCGTCCGGCATTGCGATCCGGGCCTTTGGAAATCCCGACAACTGTGAGGTCTTCTAGAATACCAAGTTCCGACAAGGTTTCCTCCACAGTGGAAAGCTGGCCTTTGCCGCCGTCAATCAGCAGCAAATCCGGCCAGTTTTCGGTTCCCGGGCCTTCGCCTTCTTTTAAGGAACGGGCAAAGCGGCGCGTCATCATTTCGCGCATCATGCCGTAATCGTCGCCTGCCTCCGCCTCGCGCATATTAAATTTGCGATACGCAGTTTTTTTGAACCCGTCCGGCCCGGCGACGATCATCGCACCGACCATGCCTGTGCCGCCAAGATGGGAGTTATCATAGACCTCAATGCGTTTGGGCGGCTCGTCCATGCCGAACAGGTTCGCAACGTCTTTGAGCAGCTTTTGTTGAGAGGCCGTTTCGGAAATGTGCCGGGCGAGTTCTTCCCGCGCATTTTTCAGGACAAATTCGATCAGGCGTTTCTTGTCGCCGCGCTCTGGTTTGATGATTTTAACGTTGCGTCCCAGCCGCTCAGAGAAAGCTTCCTCCAGCAATTCCTGCTCATCCGGCAGGATGGAAATATAAATCGTCGGTGGAACGGGTTTGTTCTCATAGAATTGCGCCATATACGTGGACATAAGCGTTTCAACCTCCATGTCCTCGCTCAGGGTCTTAATGGTGCTGCGGTTGCCGTAGTTCTGGCCGCTACGGAAGAAAAAGACCTGAATGCAGATTTTCTGTCCCTCCTGCGCGATACCGATCACGTCCGCATCGCCGACAATATCAATATTGATCTCCTGATGCGCGGTGATATCGCTGAGGGCGCGAATCCGGTCGCGTAATTTCGCCGCACGTTCATAATTCAGTGCTTTGGAGGCCGCGTCCATCTCATGGACAAGTTTTTGCTTGATCGTATGGCTTTTGCCGGAGAGGAAATCACGCATGTCTTGTACCTGTACAGCGTAGTCTTCTTTAGAGACATAACCGACGCATGGCGCAGTACAGCGCTCAATATGATATTGCAAACACGGACGCGTACGGTTTTTGAAGTTGCCTTCCGTACAATTGCGGATTTGAAAGGCCTTCTGCAAGGCGATCAACGTCCGGTTCACTGCGCTGGCATTGGCAAACGGGCCGTAAAACTCACCGTCCCTTTTTTTCTTTTGCCCGCGATATTTGTCCGCCTTGGGATAATCATGTTCCATATTGACAATGATGTAAGGATAGGACTTGTCATCACGGAAAATCACATTGAACGGCGGCTTTAACTCCTTGATCAGGTTGGATTCGAGCAGCAGCGCCTCAGCCTCCGTTTTGGTATGGATAAACACCATGCTGCGCGTTTGTGAGACCATGCGCTGAATCCGGATCGACAGGCCATTCACCTGCGTATAGTTGCTGACGCGGTTTTTCAGGGACTTGGCCTTGCCCACATACAAAACCTCGCCTGCTTCATTCAGCATGCGGTAAACACCCGGCGTGCCGGGAAGGCGCTTGCAATAATCACGGATAATTTCCGCGCCGGTTTGGAGGGAATTTTGAGTCATCGTGTTCATATTACTCTTCACCTTTTTATATACATTGTTCCTCAGAAAAATCCAAAGGCCAGAGACAGTTACTTCTCAAATGCAGCAAAGCTGCGAAAAGTAACTGTCTCTATAGAGTATAGAAAGCGGGGAACAATCGGGCCGCCGTAAAACATCCTCGCAATGTTCTGCCTTTTTGGGTATATCTGAGAGGGATATGTCCGAAGAAAAAACACCCGGCAAAAAACCCCGAGTCAAACACAAGCGTACGGCGCGTGACCCCGGCCAAAATGTCAAAACTGCCAAGGGGCGCAAGAGTTCGTCCACGCAATGGCTGAAACGCCAGTTGAACGACCCGTACGTACGGGAAGCGGAGCTGAAAGGTTATCGCTCGCGTGCGGCATTCAAGTTGCTGGAAATGGACGAAAAGCTGGATTTTTTAAGAAAGGGGCAGGTGATCGTCGATCTGGGCGCGGCCCCCGGCGGCTGGTCACAGATTGCGGCGCAGCGCGGCGCGAAGGTGGTGGCGATTGACCTGCTGGAGATGGACGAACTGCCGGATGTGGACTTTGCGCAGATGGACTTTACCGATGATGATGCTGTGGAAAAGCTGTTGGCTATGCTGGGCGGGCGCAAGGCGGATTGTGTGCTCTCGGATATGGCACCGAACACCATCGGACATAAACAGACAGATCACATACGCATTATGGCGCTGGCGGAGATGGCGTTTGATTTTGCCAAAGATGTATTGACTCCCGGCGGCACGTTCATCACCAAAGTCCGTCAGGGCGGCGCAGAAGGCGCGTTTCTGAAGGCATTAAAAGTGCATTTCAAAACCGTAAAACATATCAAACCACCCGCCAGCCGCAAAGACAGCGCGGAGATGTATGTTGTGGGGCTGGGGTTTAAAGCAGTTGAATAGTCCCTGAAAAAACATGCGCGGACGGGCCCGTCATGAAAATCGTATCGGTTTCATCAATGCGGATATGCAGCGCGCCGCTGGCCAGTTGTACTGTTACTTCGTTGCCGCATAGGCCGTTTTTATAGGCCGCATAGCCCGTGGCACAGGCCCCTGAGCCGCAAGCATTGGTAATTCCGACACCGCGTTCCCATATGATCTGCTCGACATGCGTGGCACTTAGTACCTTGACGAATTCGACATTGGTGCGGTTTGGAAACAGGGAATGGTGTTCGATCTGTGGGCCGATTTTTTTTGCTTCTGCAAGGCTGATCTCCTCCAGAAAGAAGACACAATGCGGGTTGCCGACATCGACGAGCTGTGCCGCTGGTAGGCCGAATTCATTTGCAACCTCTACATTTTTTGAAAAGGAATGCGGACGTCCCATATTCACTTCGATCTGGTCGCCGACCTTCCGGCATTGCAAAATGCCCGCCTTTGTTTCAATGGTGCTTGCGCCCGTCAGATCGGCCACGCAGCGCGTTGCATTGCCACAGGCACCGCTCTCCGATCCGTCCGCGTTATAAAATTCCACGAGAACATCGGCATGATTCGAGGGTTTGATCAGAACAAGCTGGTCGCAGCCGATCCCGTAATGGCGGTCGGATAATTGTCTGATTTGTGTTGCATTGAGGGGTATCGGCGATTTTGTCGCATCCAGAATGATGAAATCATTCCCCAGACCATGCATCTTTTGAAAAGGCAGTTCCATCCCTACAGGCTTTACGTTGTTTGTCGATATTTTGCTAGCTTTTTGTCTCAAAACATATTACAAGTACGCGTCAAAACAGTAAACCCGATAGGAGTTTTGACATCATGCCTTTAGCCGCCTTTTCCAAGAAATTACCCAGCCGTAAAGATATCCGCGAGGCCCTGACCTTTGACGATGTGTTGCTGGTTCCCGGTGCGTCCGAAGTGCTTCCGGCGGATACGGACATCAAGACGCGGCTGACCCGCACGATTGAACTGAACATCCCGCTGATTTCCTCGGCCATGGATACGGTTACGGAGGCGGACATGGCGATTGCCATGGCGCAGGCCGGCGGGCTTGGTATTTTGCACAGAAATATGGATGTGGAAGCGCAGGCCAATCAGGTGAAAGCGGTCAAACGATTTGAAAGCGGGATGGTGGTTGATCCGATTACCATTCATCCGAATGCGTCTTTGGGAGAGGCGATGGAGATTATGCGCTCAACAAGGATTTCCGGGATTCCGGTGACGGAGGCCAATGGACGGCTGGTCGGCATTCTGACCAACCGGGATGTGCGCTTTGCGGATAATATGAGCCAGCCGGTACGGGAACTGATGACCGCGGAAAACCTGATCAAGGTTTATAACGAAGTAGACAAGGACGAGGCACGCAAGCTGCTGCACAAATATCGCATTGAGAAGCTGCTGGTGGTAGATGATAACGAACGCTGCATTGGTCTGGTGACGGTGAAGGACATTGAAAAGGCGGAGCTGAACCCGCATTCAACCAAAGACGAACATGGCCGCTTGCGTGTGGGCGCGGCGGTCGGAACCGGGGAGCATAACGTGGTGCGCGCCGAGGCATTGATGGATGCGGAACTGGACGTGCTGGTCGTCGATACGGCGCACGGGCACTCCCAATCGGTCATGGAAATGGTCAAAGCTGTCCGCAAACTGCGCGGCAACCAGATGCAGATCATCGCCGGAAACGTCGCCACGGCGGACGCGGCCAGGGCTTTGGTGGATGCCGGGGCAGACGCCATCAAGGTCGGGATCGGGCCGGGGTCAATCTGTACGACGCGTGTTGTCGCC